>DAIUBX010000196.1:0-6132 GCA_036846465.1 Bernardetia sp. | reverse complement strand
ACAAAATAATCTTTGGTGAACGATTGATTTTGCTAAAGTCCTATTTAATTATAACTAAAAAAAATCCGTGTTTGAACTATCTAATCTGTAAAATCCGTGTTCTATAAAAAAGTAGGCTACAGTAGCTAGATTCTAAACTAGAGGAAAACAAAAATTAATGTTGAACAGTCCATTGATTTTTGAGAAAACAGCATACTTTTTGACAAGGGAATTAGCATACCTTTTAATTAAAAGATAATGTGCTTTACACCTCTAACCATACAATTTTTATGTTAAAAAACGCTTTCTCAACGGCTGTATTTTTTGTCCTTTCTCTTTTTGTAGTTGTTGCTGCTCAAGCACAAACAGACTATACATGGGCAAGTTATGGTCTCTCTTTTACTGTTCCTGCTGGTTTTGAAGAAACGGCAAATACAGATGAGAAGTTTGAAGGAAGCTCTGAAGGTGCTAATGTTCATTTGTTTGGATTTATCCTATCAATGATGCTAATTTAACTCAAGACAATTTAAAAGAAGCTCTTATTGAAATGGCTGCTGCTTCAGGAATGGATGTTCAAGATGCTGACGAGATTGAGTTCAATGGTTTTTCTGGTTTGTATGCAGAAGGTGAAATCGAAGGAGTACCTACTTTTTTTGCTTGTATGTTAGACCCAAATGGCGAACTTAACTTTATTGTTACTATTGTTCATAGTAATGCTGATGCAGTTATCAAAATTATGAAAAGTATTAAAGCAGAATAAGTAATAGTTTAGTTTTGTAGAAAAACGAATAAAACTTTAAATAAGTGATATAGACTTTGGATTCTTTTAGATTCAAAATTTATATCACTTATTTTTTTTATTTAATTTTTGCGTCGTATATTTTGGAGTATAAAAATTTAATTCTTAATAAATAACAGAAATATGGCTTTAATTCTTCCTGTGCGTGGTTTTTCTCCAAAATTTGGCAAAGATTGTTTTCTTGCTTCCAACGCTACTATTGTAGGCGAAGTAGAAATGGGCGATAATTGTAGTGTTTGGTTTAGTGCTGTTGTGCGTGGTGATGTAAATTATATCAGAATTGGTCATAACACCAACATTCAAGACAATGCAACCATTCACGGAACATATGAAACGGCTGGAACAACTATCGGAAATTATGTCAGTATCGGACACAATGCCATTGTTCATGGTTGTACGATTGAAGACAATGTTTTGATAGGAATGGGCGCACGACTTATGGACGGTGTTATTGTCAGAACGGGTAGTATTGTCGCAGCAGGTGCAGTAGTTTTGGAAGGAACAGAAATTGAAAGTGGATTTATTTATGCTGGTGTTCCTGCCAAAAAAGTAAAACCAATTGGAGAAAGAGGCGAAATGTTACAACGAATAGCAAATAATTATATCAAATATTCGGGTTGGTTTATGGAAAAAGAATGATAAACTTATCATAGACTTACCGAACGGTTCGCTTTAAGTGAACCGTTCGGTATAAAAAAATCTACTTCTTATTTACCATAGCAGACTTTGCTTGGTCGGCTGGAAGAATCAAAACATCAGCAATATTTACATGGGCAGGGCGACTAACCACAAAATAAATTAATTCTGCAATGTCTTCTGCTGTAAGTGGCGTATAATTTTGATAGACTTTTTCGGCTCTATCTTCATCGTTTTTGAAGCGAACTTTTGAAAACTCTGTTTCTACTAATCCCGGTTTTACTTCGCTTACTTTTATATTTTCTTTCAATAAATCAATTCGCATCGTTTCACTAAGCATTGCAACGGCTGATTTTGTTGCACAATAGACATTTCCATTTGGATAAGAATCAATTCCAGCAATCGAACCAATATTTATAATTTGTCCTTTGTTGGTTTCTGACCTCGTTTTGTTTAATAATTTTGGTAAAATTGCCTTTGTTACGTATAAAAGACCTTTTATATTTAGGTCAATCATGGTATCCCAATCATCTAAGTTTCCTTCTTGAATGGGAGAAAGTCCGTGTGCATTTCCTGCATTATTGATGAGAATATCTATGTTTTTAAATTCACTTGAAAGAGAATCAACAGCTTTTTGAACTTCTTCTCTACTTCTGACATCAAAAGAAAGGATAGTTACTTTTACTTTTTGAGATAATTCTTTTTCCAGTTCTTGCAGCCTTTCCGTTCTTCTGCCACAAAGAATAAGGTCAATATTATTTTCTGCAAAAATATGTGCTGTGGCAAGTCCAATTCCTGAAGTTGCGCCTGTGATGAATGCTAACATAAAGTATGAAGTTAAAAGTATGAAATTAGAAGTAAATATAAGTTAGGACTTTCGCAAAATCAATCATTCACCAAAGATTATTTTGTTATTTCTTCGGTACTGCCCTATCGGGCTGACCTAAGTATGAAAATAAGGTCAGTCCCGTAGGGCAGACCGACATAAACAGAATATTCTTCTGTTAAAAAAGTCATTTGCGAAAGTCCTAATAAGTATGAAATTAATTATTTCATTTCCCAATCTCCATGTCCCAATTCCTAATTAGTTTTTCGGTTTTATTTTCTCAGCCAAAAGGTACAAAACAGCCATTCTTATAGCTACTCCATTTTCTACTTGATTGAGAATAATTGAATGTTCAGAATCGGCTACATCGCTATCAATTTCTACACCTCTATTGATAGGACCGGGGTGCATAATGACAATTTCTTTATTGAGAGAATCTAATAATTCCTTATTTATGCCATAATAAAGCGAGTATTCACGCAGCGAAGGAATATTTTTTACATCTTGTCTTTCTAACTGAATACGCAAAACATTGGCAACATCGCACCATTCTAAGGTTTCTCTGAGGTCATAACTCACTTTTACGCCTAATTGATTTATAAATTTTGGAATAAGTGTTGGCATTCCACAAAGCATCACTTCTGCACCTAGTTTTTGAAGCGCAAAAATATTGGAAAGAGCGACTCTTGAATGCGAAATATCTCCAATAATAGCGACTTTTTTTCCTGCTACTTCGCCTAATTTTTCTCTAATCGAAAAAGTATCTAAAAGTGCTTGTGTTGGATGTTCGTGTGTTCCATCACCTGCATTTATGATAGCTGCATTGATATGTTTTGCCAAAAAATGAGGCGCACCTGCGCTAGAATGACGCATCACAATCATATCTACTTTCATTGCTAAAATATTATTGACTGTATCAAGAAGTGTTTCGCCTTTCGAAACAGAACTATTACTTGCCGAAAAATTGACAACATCAGCAGAAAGACGTTTTTGGGCTAGTTCGAAGGAAATACGAGTACGAGTAGAGTTTTCAAAAAAAACATTGGCAATTGTAATATCACGCAAAGAAGGTACTTTTTTGATAGGACGATTGATGACTTCCTTAAACTGCTGCGCCATTTCGAAAATATGCAAAATATCAGCTTGGGTAAGGTCTTTTATTCCTAATAAATGATTGACACTCAGACTCATAAATAGTGGTTAATGATTAGTGAATTACTAATTATACCAAACAGAACAAGCAAAAATAAATATAAAATAAGGTTTTGATTGCCTAAAATTTGATACTACAAAAGTATCACAAATTTATATGCCTTAAAAATGAATGCTCTAAAAAAATAGATTTAGAAAATGCAGTTTAGTGAAAAAATATTTTTTGAGAGAAAATCAAAAAATCAATACAATAAAATGATTATTTTTTACTAAATTTAGAATTCTTTGTATCCTATTGATTTTATGACTAATTTATAGAACAATCCTATAACATCCCTGCCTAAATCTGCCAATAAATTAATGCAAACGCAAAAACCTATTTTATTTACAGGAGCTTTTTGTCCTAATCAAGAATGGATAGAACCTATTTTATCTATTTTTCCTTCGGTTCGTTACCTTCCTTACTTTTTTTCGTTGGAATCAGAATCAGTAGATGTTTTTTCATTCGAAAATGAGTTTCCTTTTATTGCTTCCCAAGAAGATAATCTATACGCACCTCTTCTTGCAGAATTTTTTGGGCATAAATCAGAGCAAGAAAACACAAAGGCAGTCTTTGGAAAAAGTTTCAAACAACTTTATCATTGTCTTGTCGATAAATATCAAATCAATAAAGAAACAAAAAAAGAAATTCGTCCTCTTATTTATGATAAAAATGGATTTTTTTTAGCTGAATGGCTACAAAAACATTATTACGCTGATGTAGTAATTCTTATTCAGCACCCTTTGAGTTTTGTCCATAATTGGATTGAAAATAAAAAAAGTACAGATTTTAATACATTATTTTCTAAAAAAATTATCAACTATGCACCAAATACTTTAGGGCGTGTTGCTTTAGAACAAGAAGAAAATAACTTTCAAGACCTACAAGAATGGGAAAAAGCAATCAGAATATGGCTTGTTTTTGCTGAAACGACTCTCTATTATCAACTTAATTATCCAGATTGGTTATTTTTTAGATACGAAGATTTTAGAGAAACTCCTGAGAGAACACTCACAGATATTTGTGATATGTTAGATTTGGGTTATACAAAAGAATTTTTGAAAAAAATTGAAGAAACAAAAGAAATACGTATTCAAGATGCAGAGCGATTAAATCCTGACTATCTCAAAGCATTAATCAATGAAACCCAAGAGTATCTGACTCATTTCTATCCTAGAAATAGTATAGGAAAGAGTATGTTTCGATAATATTCTGAGTTTGTCCTCATGATTTTCTCAAAAAATCTAAAAACTATTGTTTTTTATTGAAAAACAGTAGTTTTTTTATGTAATTACCCAATCAAATTTCATACTTTCACTATTCAAATTAATCAATAAAAATGACTATTTCTTTGAAAGAAAAAATACAGAAAATAAAAATTATTCTTACTGACGTAGATGGAGTTTTGACAGATAGCAAGATTATTTATGATAATAATTTTTTAGAGTATAAAAATTTTAATGTCAAAGATGGTTTTATTATTAAACCACTTCAAAAACTAGGTTTTAAAATCGGTGTAATTACAGGAAGAGAATCTGATGTAGTCAAAAAACGCTGTCAAGAACTCGGTTTTGATTTTCATTATCACGGAAAAGGTGGAATAAACGCAAAACTAGACACCTTCGAAACTATACTCAGAGAAAACTTAGTCGACGCTGAAAATATTGCTTATATAGGCGATGACTGGATAGATTTACCTATCTTGATGCGCTGTGGATTGAGTGCAGCTCCAAAAGATGCGATGAAAGAAGTCATTGAAAGAGTGGATTATATTACAGAGCGAAACGGAGGAGAAGGAGCGTTTAGAGAATTTGCAGGACTGATTTTGGAAGGACAAGAAAAGTTAGAAGAGTTGATTAAGGTGTATTTGTAGAAATGATTTTTTTTATCATTTAAAGATTATTAAATCAGTGGTTTACTGGTTAATATAGTGTAATTCTCTTCTTTTTGATGCAACTAAATACAAGAATAAACAGTCTGTTGAATAGGAAACCAAAAATACCTTTATGATAAAATATGCCTACTTGCTACTTTTTACTTTATTTTTTAGCTTAGTTTCTTTTTTTGACAGTTTTGCCCAAAAACTAGAAAAAAACGAATTGGGTTCGCCTCCTATACAAAATTTTGCAGCCACAGATTACAATGCAGCTCCCGAAATTCGTTCTGTTTTGAAAAGTCGTAGAGGACTTATTTATGCAGCCTCAAATAGTGCCGATATTTTGGAATATGACGGCACGACTTGGAAAAAAATTCCTGTGCCTTGTTCTTACGCTTTTTCTATGGAAGAAGACAAAAATTACAACATTCATATTGCAGACGGTTTTCAGAATTGTTTTGGGTATTTACGACCTAATACAAAAACAGGAAAATGGCAATATATTTCTCTAAAAATAGAAAACATAGCCGATTCTATCCAAAAGACAATAACTACAAGTTCTGTAACACGTGTAAATGACGAAATCTATTATTCTTTTGGAAGTAATTCTGCCGAGCTAAGAAAAAATAAAATTTTTAAGTATCAAGATGGAATACTAAAAGAAGAAACTAGAATTAATAAAAATGATGTTCATTATTCTTGGATTACAAAAAAAGGCTTTTTCTTTTTTAATGGAAAAAACATCTTTCATCAATCTTTAACAAAAAATAAAACAGACTTTTCGTATGATTCATTACCTAATATCGAATTTGTAGATAATCAAC
>DAIUBX010000195.1:5885-6144 GCA_036846465.1 Bernardetia sp. | reverse complement strand
AAAATTTGGTAGAATTATCAATATTGCTTCGGCACACGGACTTCGTGCATCTGAATTTAAATCAGCTTATGTAGCTGCCAAACACGGAATTGTCGGACTTACAAAAGTTTTGGGTTTGGAAGGTGCGCCTTATAATATTACTGCAAATGCAATTTGTCCGGGATATGTCAAAACGCCTTTGGTAGAAAAACAAATTGCAGATCAAGCCAAAACACACGGAATGAGCGAAGATGAAGTAGTAGAAAAAGTAATGCTCAAA
>DAIUBX010000195.1:0-5855 GCA_036846465.1 Bernardetia sp. | reverse complement strand
TTGTTTCGATTGATGCACTTGCAGGAATGGCTTTATTTTTAGCTTCAAAAGAGGCAAGTACTTTTACAGGAACAGCTATTCCGATTGATGGAGGTTGGACGGCACAGTAAATTTTGATACGTTTTAAATAAAAACAAAAATCCTATTTCTTGAATAGAAATAGGATTTTTTTAACTAGAAAGCAATAATAAAAATTAAGATTCTATCAAAACAGTATTTGTAACTCTTGAATTTGAGTTGTTTTTTTTCTGTTGAATAGAGGCTCTTTTTATTTTATCTCTTTGTTCTTGCAATTGCCTTGCCTGTACTTTAGAACGCATCTTTGCAAAGTTACTTCTAACAGAAGCATTTCTCATAGACTCTTCTATTCGTACTTTATCAATTACTTCTGTATATTTTTTGATAATAATCTGTTGGTCAAATTTTGTTTCGGCAAGCCAACGGCTATTAACTCCCATTTCTTCTAATTTACTTTTATCTAAACAAATCATTCTCTGCATTTTGTCAGCTAAATCATAGGCATGTTTGACTTCGCATAAATAGCCATTAAAATTATGAATAACTGTTTCTCTACACCCTGGTACATTGGTGGTAATAATTGGCTTTCCAAGACAAGCAGCTTCTAAAAGTGTACGTGGAGTTCCTTCTCTATACGAAGGCAAAACGATACAATCAGCACTTGAAATAAGAGGACGCACATCAGCCGTAGTACCAAGGTATTTCAAGATTCCTTCTTTTTCCCATTGTTTGATTTGCTTTTCAGGAACACCCAAACCTTTTGTTTCATCAATTTTTCCTAAAAGCTGAAAACGAGCATTGATACCTTTACTTCTCAGAAGTTTGATAGCTTCAGCATATTCTGCAATTCCTTTGTCATAAAGTACTCTAGCAATCAAAAGAAAAGTAAATTCTTTCTTATTTTTTCCTTTTGGAATAGATAAAGTAGGTTTGCTAGGAACAAAATGATTTGTGTCTATACCCGAACCTGGCAAAAGACGAGCAATAGATTCATGAATCAGATTTTTACTAATAAAAAGCTCTCTATCATCTGTATTTTGAAAAAATACAATTTTAGGAAAGCGAAATGTAAAACGATATAAATATTGAGCAATTTTGGAAGAAATGCCTTCTCTCAAAAATACAGTTCCCAGTCCTGTTACATTATTTATAGAAGGAATTTTTAAAATCTCAGCAGCCATTGTACCATAAATATTCGGTTTTATGGTATAGTGTAATACTACATCAAGATTATGTTTCTTGTAAGCCGTTACCAATCTCTTGACAAGTAATGCATCACTTATTGGATTAGTACCTTTACATTCCATTTCGACAGGTTCAAAAACACAACCCATTTCTTCCAATGATTCCCTGTATCCATCGTTTGGTGCAATGGCAATTACTTCATGGTTTTGTAAAAAGGCTTTTATTAAACCTGCTCTAAAGTTATAAATGTTCCAAGAAGAATTGACTACAATTCCTATTTTCATCTTTTGTTGGTTATTTCGCATTCGTTAAATGTCGTAATTTTCTTATAAATCTCTTCTTTAAATCAGTTGAGAAGCTCTCAAAAAAGGAGTGTAGAGTTTAATTCATATAAAATAAGTCTGCGTAAATTAAAAAATTACCAAATTAAAGGTGTCTGATTTGAAGAATCAAAAATAGGAAAAAGTATTGATTAAGGATGTTGATACTTTGTTGATTAAAACAAAAATAACTGTCTAATATCCTGTATTTTCCAATTCCTACCTTCAATGATTTTCTTTTTGCAAAGATTTCAAATTAGAAGCTAATTCATTTTACTTAAATCATAAGCAAACGCAAGACCAAACTTTAAAAAACATTAAAACGCTTTTCATTTTTACACTACTCTTGTATGTTTTTTTGTAAAAAACTATAAAAAAAATTTATCTACGACCAAACATTTTAGCTATTGTTTTTCCTATTTCGTCTAGCTTTTCTATCGGTTCTAAGACAGTTGGATTTTTTAAGTCTATTTTCGAAGAGTCTGCTACTCCAATTTGCATGGGATAAATGAGTATAAAGCTATTTTTTTGAAAGTATTTATTCAAATAATCAGGAACTTTATTCATGTTGTTTTGATAAGAAGGTTTATTTTTTCTACTCAAGACAACAATTAAATTATCATCGGGTTGGAGGTCTCTAGCCAAAATCAAAAAATCATTCCAATCGCTAAACTCTTCAAATTCACACGGTATTGGGTGTTTGCTATGAATTTCTTGAATAAATTTAAGCGTTTCAGGTGTGCCATAAAAAACTAATTTTGCACCAGAGTTTTTGGCAATATTCCATAATTTCACTATCCAAAAAGGAAAACCAATTTCTTTTTCTGCTTTATGTGGTACTACCACTACATGTTTTTTGATTGTACTAAAAGGTTGAGTAGATTTATAGATTAGAGTAGTAATATTACATTTATTCAATATTCCTTCTGTAAGCTCTCCCAAAAAGGAATCTGAAATCTTTTGTTTTATATGTAATCCCAAAATCAAATCTGTAATTTGATTTTCCATTACTACACTTGTGATTCCATTGATTATATTTTGGTCATATCGAAGTAATTGATGCAAACTATTATCCGTTGCCGATGCAGTAACGGCTGCCTTATCTAACAATTTTTTGGCTTTCTTGTCGGCAGCACTATTGTCATCAGAGTCATTTTTGACAATACTCAAGGCATATAATCCATCAGTATTTTTCTTTGATTTTACGATAATTCCTAAATTAATTAATTCATCAGTAGTATCAATATTACTAATTGGAATTAGGATACGTTCTTTAGAATTAGATTCTTCTTGGTTTTTGTTTGTGGCTTCAGATAAAGCTATATTTTGTGCGCCTTTTTGAGCTGTAAAAGAAGCTATCGCACAAGTAACCAAAATCATTAAAATTGTACCATTCAAAACACTTTCATCAAGCAATCGTATGTCATTACCTGCTGCATCTGTACCTATTATGAGATTGTAACCTACCAAAACGGCTGCTAATGTCGCAGCAGCTTGTGCGCTACTCAATCCAAAAATTACTCTTCGCTCATCGGCTGAAAATTTATACGTTTTTTGAGTTACTAATGCTGCCAAAAATTTAGAAAGTAAAGCTATGAGAGTCATTACGGAGGCTACTTTTATGGTTTCTGTATCTTGAATAAATGCCCTATAATCAATAAGCATACCTACACCAATAAGAAAAAATGGAATAAAAATAGCATTTCCTACAAACTCTACTCTATTCATCAAAGGAGAAGTATGTGGAATAAGTCTATTGAGAGCCAAACCAGCCAAAAAAGCTCCAATAATTGCCTCAATACCAGCCATCTCTGCCAAAACGGCACCCAAATAAACCATTACTAATACAAAAATGTATTGAGAAACATTATCTTCAAAATGCTTAAAAAACCATCTTGCAATAATTGGAAATAAAAATATAACAATAAGTGCAAAAATAACAATAGAAATAAATAAACGTAGCTAAAACTCAAATCCTACATCTCCTTTCGTCATACCTACTACAATAGCAAGAATCAATAAAGCTAATGTATCTGTTATGACTGTTCCTCCCACAGTAATATTAACAGCTTGATTTTTGGCAATTCCAAGTTTACTAACTAGAGGATAAGCTATTAGTGTATGAGAAGCAAACATACTTGCCAACAAAATTGAAGTGAGTATAGAAAAATTAAGCAAATAAAGCCCTGCTAAAGTCCCTAAAATCATTGGAATAAAGAACGTATATAACCCAAAAACCACACTTTTTTTGCTGTTTTTTTAAAAATCTGCCAAATCTATTTCTAAACCAGCCAAAAACATAATGTATAAAAGTCCTGCTGTGCCTGATAAAATTATACTGCTATCTCTTGCTATTAAATGAAATCCGTTGGGCCCAACAATAGCACCAGCAATAATTAACCCTAGTAAATGTGGAATTTTGATTTTATTGAGTAAAATGGGAGCAAATAAAATAATGATAAGTATCAATAAAAACTTTAAAACAGGATTAGAAACAGGGAGCGTAGTTTCAAATATATTTAATAACGTCATAGTTTTTTGGGATTAAATTTTATTGTTTTATTTTGTTTTTTTTTTACAAAACAATAAATTAATTTAAATTATTTTTTTTCTAAAATTATTATTTAAAAAACAATAATTGTATTTTTCTATTTTAAACAAATATAATAAAATTTTTGAATTTCACTATTTTCTCAAATAATAAGCATCAAAACAATATTCTTATTAAACTGTATATTTTGTAGCATATTAATAAGTAATTTCTCTCAAAACAAAATAATTACACATTCCTTTTTGATGGACGACTAACATTCTTTAAGTATCATAGCAATTACTTTTATTTTGTCTTTATGCTTATCTAATTTTGATTCAAACATAAGTCTAAGGATATTTGTATATAGATTATGGTAGATTTGTAACGCATTCAGAATGATATATTTTGTAACTTTACACTATCAAGTATATTATATGCAAATTAATTGAAAAGTCATCAAGAATTAGTATGTCTTTTTAATTTCATATTCTATTCAGTTACTATATTCAGTATTTAGGTCTTTTCATCTAGCTTACCTTTAGTACACCTATACCAATGAAAATCAATATCTTCAATCAAACCACTTTTGAGAGTCGCCACAACGGAAATCCTGATGATTCTTTTGCTCAAATGCTCAAAAAAGTAAATGCTTCTTCTATCGAAGAACTTATTTCACAAACTGTTCCTGCTGATATTCGTCTTAAAAGTCCATTAAATTTGCCTTCTGCACAAACAGAAAGTGATTTTATTCATAGCCTCAAAAAAATTGCGTCTAAAAATAAAGTATTTCGTTCTTTTATCGGAATGGGATATTATGAAACGCTTGTACCGAATGTAATTCTTAGAAATATTTTAGAAAATCCAGCTTGGTACACAGCTTACACGCCTTATCAAGCCGAAATTGCACAAGGACGTTTGGAGGCTCTCATCAATTACCAAACTATGGTTATTGACCTTACAGGAATGGAAATTGCAAATGCTTCTCTTTTAGATGAAGCAACGGCAGCAGGTGAAGCTATGCGTCTTTTGGAAGCAACAAAAGCAAAAAGCAAGAAAAATGCAATGAAATTTTTTGTTTCTGATAAATGCCACCCTCAAACACTTTCTTTATTACAAGGACGTGCCGAGCCGTTGGGAATAGAATTAGAAATTGGAGATGTTCGTAAAGTTGATGTTACAGATTCAAATCTTTTTGGAGTTTTGATTCAATATCCTGATACAGAGGGAAATATTGTTGATTTTTCTTCATTTATTGCTTCTGCAAAAGAAAATGAGGTTTCCGTTGCTGTTGCAACTGACCTTTTGGCTCTAACTATGCTTACTCCTCCAGGAGAAATGGGTGCAGATGTAGTTTTTGGTTCGGCTCAACGCTTGGGTGTTCCGATGGGTTATGGTGGCCCTCATGCTGCATTTTTTGCGATTAATGATAAAGACAAACGTTTTATTCCAGGTCGTGTAATTGGTCTTTCGAAAGATGCTGAAGGAAATCCTGCTTATAGAATGGCTCTTCAAACTCGTGAACAACATATCAAAAGAGAAAAAGCAACTTCAAATATTTGTACTGCACAGGTTTTACTTTCTGTAATGGCAAGTATGTATGGTGTTTATCACGGTGCAGAAGGCTTGAAAAACATTGCTCATAGAATACATGGTTTTGCTAAAATTACACATAAAGTAGTTGAAAAATTAGGTTATGAAGTAGTTTATAATCAATATTTTGATACGCTTAAAATCAATACAACAGCAGAACAAGCAAGTAAAATAAACTATCCGGTGGTGATCATAGCCTGCCCTTTTTT
>DAIUBX010000194.1:0-6185 GCA_036846465.1 Bernardetia sp. | reverse complement strand
TTGTTGAAATTCTGTCAATTCATTGGGTTGTAACCATTTTACATAGTCACTTCTTATTTCTGGTCGTAATTGCCAATCCACGCCACGTCTTCCTATTCCTGCTGGGTCAAACTGCCCTTTTTCGTATTCGTCATTCAATTCTTTTCTTAGAGAATTTGCAATTTCTAAAGGTAAAAAATCATCAACCATTGCCCAGCCTTTTTCTGCCAAACCGTCGATGAGAAAATTTATTTTATCTGATTCTAGTAAACTTACAGGATTCATAATTTTATTTTAAATGAGTTTTGATTTTTTCAAACAATTTTCTACTACATTTCTTTCTTACTCCGACATAACAAAGTTACAGATAAAAAGTGAGCAAAGTTTTCTTGTTTCCAACCTCTTTTTAATTCTTATTTTAATTTGATTTTTAAGAAAAATAGCAAAATTTTAAAATAAAAGGTGTTTTTTGATAAACTGCTATTGGTATTTGAGAATTTTTGAATGTATATTTGTAGCTATTATTGTTCATAGATAAAATTTTACTAAAGTAATTTATTCAAACATAAAATAGACCTAAAAAACCAGAATACATGATTGATATAACTGTAATTCTTTCAGGACTTGCCGTTTTCGGAGTTGTTACACTTCTTCTTGTAGGATTGCTTCTTGTTGCAAAGGCGCAATTAGTACAAAGTGGAGATGTAAAAATTACTGTAAATGGTAATGATGGCGAACCAATTGTTGTTGCTGCTGGCTCAACACTCCTTTCTACACTTGGCGATAATAAAATATTTTTGCCTTCTGCGTGTGGTGGTGGTGGTACGTGTGCCATGTGTAAGTGTATTGTAGATGAAGGTGGTGGTGATGTTTTGCCTACCGAAGTCGGACATTTAAGCCGTTCAGAACAAAAAGAAAATGTTCGTTTGGCTTGTCAAGTAAAAGTAAAAAAAGACATGCAAATCCGTATTCCAGAAGAAATTTTTGGAATCAAAAAATGGGAATGTACTGTTAAATCAAACTACAATGTAGCTTCTTTTATTAAAGAGTTTGTAGTAGAATTACCTCCAGGGGAAAGTTTACACTTTGAGTCAGGTGGATATATTCAGATTGATGTTCCTCCAATTACAGTCAATTTCAAAAATATTGACATTAGTCCACTTCCAAATGATCCTGGTGGAAAAGACAAATTCAGAGACGAATGGAATAAGTTCGGTCTTTGGGATTTGAAAATGGTTAATGAAGATTTAGAATTTAGAGCTTATTCAATGGCAAATCACCCAGCAGAGGGAAATATTGTCATGCTTAACATTCGTATTGCTACTCCACCTTGGGATAGAGCAAACAACAAATGGATGGACGTAAATCCAGGTAAATGTTCTTCTTATGTTTTCAACTGTAAGAAAGGCGATAAGGTAAATATTTCAGGACCTTATGGCGAGTTCTTTATAAAAGATACACAAAGAGAAATGATTTATATTGGTGGTGGTGCTGGTATGGCTCCATTGCGTTCTCATATTTTCCATTTGTTCCATACAATGAAATCTGACCGTAAGGTTTCGTTTTGGTATGGTGGACGTTCGAAAAGAGAGCTTTTCTATGTAGAAGAATTTAGAGCTATCGAAAAAGAATTTCCGAACTTTACATTTAATATTGTACTTTCAGAACCATTACCAGAAGATAATTGGGACGGTAAAGTAGGTTTCGTTCATCAATCTTTGATAGACAATTACCTTTCTAAGCATGAAGATCCAGAAGAAATAGAATTTTATTTCTGTGGCCCTCCAATGATGAACGCAGCCGTTTTGAAAATGTTAGATGATTATGGTATTCCACAAGAACATATTATGTTTGATGATTTTGGTGGATAATAATTGAATTGTGAATGGTTAGTGGTGAATTATGAATGTAAAACCATTAATTTCATTGACTTATAGATAAATGAAAAATGCTTGAAATTTCTAATTAGAAATTTCAAGCATTTTTTTATGTAGCTCATTCTTTAGAATGAGAATGTATTGTTTTTTACTAAAATAAAGTCATTTCTCCACAAAGAGGAGTTTGTAGCAATTCAATTATTTTTTCTTTTTCTCCTTTGTGGTCATAATTTCCAAAAAGATACATTAGTTTTGTGAGTGCAGCCTCCGAAGTCAAATCATTTCCACTAATTACACCTATTTGTGTGAGCGCATGGCTGGTTTCGTAATGTCCTTGTAAAACATAGCCACCAGCACATTGAGAAACATTAACAACGACAACACCACGCTTAATAATTCTTTCTAAAACATCAATAATCCATTTTTCAGTTGGGATATTTCCAGAGCCAAAAGATTCTAAAACAATGCCTTTGAGGTTATCATTTTCTAACATAGGAAGATAAAATTTTGGATTCATACTTGGATGAATTTTCCAAAGAATGACATTATCATCCATTGCGCTTTTAAAGTCTAATTTTCCTGTTGGAATGGGTAAAATAGAACTTTTTGCATAGTTGATATAAATTCCTGCTTCGGCAAGATGAGGATAATTTTCAGACTCAAAAGCTGTAAAATTAAGCGTCTGCACTTTTTTAGAACGATTTCCTCTCAAAAGTAAATTATCAAAATAAATACAAACTTCAGGAACTAAGGCTGTTCTGTGTTTTTTATTGGGATTGCTGCTATCTTTTTCATCTTCTTTTTTCATTGACGCAATTTCTAAAGCACCAATCAAATTTTCTCTAGCGTCGGTTCGGTGTGCGCTTATCGGAATTTGCGCTCCAGTCAAAATGACAGGTTTAGCCAAATTTTGAAGTAAAAAACTCATCGCAGACGCAGAATAAGCCATGGTATCTGTTCCATGCAAAATTACAAAACCATCAAACTCATTATATAATTCTTCAATGAGCCAACTCATACTGAGCCAATGGTCTGTGCCTATATTTGAAGAATCTATAGGTTCGAAGGGAACAAGCATCGTAAGTTGAAACTTAAAACGAGTAAGCTCAGGTACTTTTTCTAATAAAACCTCAAAATCAAAAGGAACAAGGCTACCATTTTCATCGTAATCCATTCCTATTGTTCCTCCTGTATAAATTACCAAAATGGACGTATCACAATCTGCCTCAGCAGCAGTTTGTAATTTTATGATATTATATTGGTCTAAAAGCATGTTTTCAGTTATCAGTGAACAGTTATCAGTTACCAGTAAGTAGTTTATTAGTAACCAGTTAATTTTATTTAACTGTCAAGACACTTTAAGGTGTCAGACAGTTATATTTCGTTTGTATTTTCCATTCTCTTGCTAATTCCTCGCCCTAATCCCTCGTTCCACACTCGTCCCTCGCCCCCTCTCACCCCCTAATCCCTATTTCCCAAAAAGCATTTTCGCATTTTGTGTAGTTTTTTCAGCTACTTCTTTTATTGTAATTCCTTTTATTTCAGCTATTTGTTTGGCAATAATTGGAATATAGCTACTTTCGTTTCGTTTTCCTCTGTGTGGAATAGGCGAAAGATAAGGTGCATCGGTTTCTAAAATTAAATGTTTTAAATCTACGCTTGGCAAAACTTTGTCTAATCCTCCATTTTTGTAAGTAACCACTCCACCAACTCCCATCAAAAAATCTAATTTTTGGATTCTTTTGGCTTGTAATTCTGTTCCTCCAAAACAATGAAAGACACCTTTTAGAGTTGAATCTTTATGCTTTTCTAAAATATCTAACGCTTCGTCTGTTGATTCTCGTGTATGAATAGCAATCGGAATATTGAATTTTTTAGCCCAGTTTATCTGAATTTCGAAGGCTTCTTTTTGCTGTTCGAAAAAGGATTTATCCCAGTATAAATCTAGTCCAATCTCTCCAATAGCTGAAAATTTGCGTTTACCCAGCCATTGCTCAACAATATACAATTCTTTTTCAAAATCTTTTTTGACCGAACAAGGATGCAAACCCATCATAGGAATAAAACGCTCTTTGTCTTTTAGCTCAATTTCAAACATTGGCTCAATGGAAGCGTGGTCAATATTTGGCAAATAAACTCGTTCTATTCCTGTGTCATTCATTCTGTCGACAAGCTCGTTCCAGTCTGGTTTAAATTTTTTGTCGTATAAATGAGCGTGTGTGTCTATAAAATTCATTTTTTTCAGTTATCAGTAAACAGTTATCAGTAATCAGTGAATTACTGTTGATTTTGTATCTTTCTACAAAGATAAAACAATACTTTGAACTATATTCTATATTTATGAGTGTGTAGAAACTGTCGGCTACTTTTTTACATCATCTGCATTTCCACTAATTTAGAATATGCACCTTTTTCTTCTATTAGATTTTGGTGCGTTCCTGTTTCGATTATTTTTCCATCATTGATTACTACAATTTTATCAGCGTGTTGAATGGTGCTTAATCTGTGGGCAATGACTAAGGTTGTTCTTCCTTCCATTAATTTATAGAGAGCTTCTTGAACTAATTGTTCAGATTCAGAATCTAAGGCAGAAGTAGCTTCATCTAAAATCAAAATGGCAGGATTTTTCAGAACGGCTCTTGCAATACTGATACGTTGGCGTTGTCCTCCTGAAAGTTTTCCTCCTCTATCGCCAATATTTGTTTGATAGCCGTCTTCTGTTTTGATAATAAAATCGTGTGCGTTGGCAATTTTGGCAGCTTTTTCGACATCTTCTTGTGTAGCCGTTTCTATTCCAAAGGCAATATTATTGAAAATTGTATCATTAAATAAAATAGCTTCCTGTGTAACAATTCCCATGTGAGAACGCAAAGAATGAAGTGTATAATTTTTTAATGAATGATTATCTAATAAAATATCGCCTTTTTGAGGGTCATAAAAACGAGCGACCAAATCTGCCAACGTAGATTTTCCACCTCCCGACATTCCTACTAGAGCTACTATTTCGCCTTTATTTATGGTTAGGTTTATTCCATCTAATACTTTTTTCTCTATAATTCCTTCTTCTTCTTTACTTATTTTATAGGAAAAATGAAGGTCTTTAATTTCTATTTTATCATTAAATTGATTTAATACTTTTGCATTTGGCAAATCAGTAATAGCAGTTTGTATATCCAATACTTCAAAAACTCTTTGCCCAGAAATAATTCCACGCTGCATGTTAGTAATGAGCGTCGAACCTTCTTTTATGGGAGGAATAATTTGTGAAAAAACTGCAATATAGGCAATGAATTTTTCGGCAGGTAACTCCCCTGTCAAAACCATATTTCCCCCATACAATAAAATGACAGCAATCGTAATAACTCCTAGAAATTCGGACAAAGGTGCAGCTATATCTCTTTTGTTGTCGTAAGAAGTTTTAGAAATACGATACCGTTCATTGAGTTTTTCGAATCTTGAAAGAATAAAATTTTGAGCATTAAAAGCACTTACAATCTTGATACCTGATAAAAGCTCATCCAACATAGACAAAATATCGCCTAATGTAGTCTGTGAAATATCACTACTTTTGCGAAGTTTGCGAGAAATAAGAGCAATAATTCCACCCGAAATAGGTAGAAAAATAAAAGAAAATAAAGTCAGTTTCCAAGACCAAAAAACAAGCATTAAAAAATAAACAAGAAAAGTCAGAGGCGCACGAATCAAACCTTTAAATTCATTATAAACAGAAGATTCTACTTCTCTAGCATCATTCGAAAAACGAGACATCAAGTCGCCTTTTCGTTCTTGTGAAAAATAACCCACATTGAGGGAAAGAACATTTTGAAAAAGAGCATTTTGAAGTCTGGCTGTGGCTTTAAATCTAATTTTATTGATAATATAGAGAGCCAAATAACGAAATACATTGGACAGAAAAACAGTTATGACAAGGATTTTACAAACAAAATAGAGAGCTTCCATCTTGCCTTCTTCTATAATAATTTTATAAAAATGATAATCAAAAAGAGAGCTAAAATAACTAAAAGACCACGAAAAAGTAGGAGCTACTGTGGCAATTTGTGTAGGTGTTTCGTCTAAAAATAAAATTTTGAGCAAAGGAGCTAAAAGTGCAAAATTGGCTGCTCCAAAAATAATTGCCAAGACCGAAGTCAGTATATAAAAAGGCACAAAAGACCGAAAAGGTCGCATAAAGCCCATTAATCGCCAAATCACTTTCATTCAATTACGAATTAAAAATTACGAATTACGATGAATTCGATTATGAATTAAAAATTACGACCTGCTAAAGCAGCGAAGCTAACCGTTAGATAGGTGAAGCCAATTACGATA
>DAIUBX010000193.1:0-6198 GCA_036846465.1 Bernardetia sp. | reverse complement strand
TCGCTATAAAATAGCTTTGAATTAATTAAATTTGGCAAAAATGTCTTTTATTCTATATTGTATAGAACTTAATCCAACTATTTTATTAACCCTTTTTCAATGAACATTAAATACAACTATTCAAACATGTTACTACTTATGGTGGGCATGTTTATTTCATTTGCTTCTCAAAATGCCTTTGCACAGAGAGATAAAAATATCAACCGCTCTTATTTCAAACAATTAGAGCAAGAATTGCCGACACCTAACGTATATCGTACAGGTTCGGGCGCACCCGGTCATGAGTATTGGCAACAAAAAGTAGATTATAAAATCAAACTTACTTTAGATGATGAAAAACAACGCATCACAGGGGAGGAAGTAATTACATATCACAATAACTCGCCAGACGAACTAGCCTATCTTTGGGTACAATTAGACCAAAATATGAGAGCAAAAGATTCTGACACCTACAAAACTTCTACAGGAACTCTAAATGAAAAAACTACATTAGAAGGAATTGCGTATGTAACAGGTGATTCTGATTTTGAAGGTGGTTTTAGTATCGAAGGTGTAATGACAACAGATGGAACAAAACTTCCTTTCACTATCAATAGAACGATGATGAGAATAGATTTGCCAACTCCATTAAAAGCAAATGAGAAATATTCTTTCCAAATAAAATGGAATTATAACATTCAAGACCAACTAAAATATGGTGGTCGTAGTGGTTATGAATATTTTGAAGGCGACAAAAACTATTTGTATGAAATTGCTCAATTTTTCCCAAGAATGGCTGTTTATGATGATGTAAATGGTTGGTTACACAAACAATTTTTAGGACGTGGCGAGTTTTCATTAGAATTTGGAGATTATGAGGTAGAAATGACTGTTCCTGCTGATCATGTTTTGGCTGCAACAGGTGTTCTTCAAAATCCTGATGAAGTTTTGACTGCTGCACAAAAAGAACGCTGGGCAAAAGCTCAAAACTCTGATGTTCCTGTTGTGATTGTTACACAAGATGAAGCAACTAAAGCAGAAAAAAACAAAGCAAAGGAAACAAAAACGTGGAAGTTCAAGGCTGAAAATGTACGTGACTTTGCCTTTGCTAGTTCTAGAAAGTTCATTTGGGACGCAATGGCTGTAAAAATTGGTGGAAAATCAATTATGGCAATGTCCTATTATCCAAAAGAAGGAAATCCACTTTGGGGACAATATTCAACAGAAGCCGTAGCGCATACATTAGAAGTTTATTCAAAACATACGATTGATTATCCTTATCCAGTTGCAATTTCAGTTCATGGCCCAGTTTGGGGAATGGAATATCCAATGATTTGTTTTAATGGTGGAAGACCAGAAACAGACGGAACGTATTCTGATCGTATCAAATATGCCATGATTTCAGTAATTATCCATGAAGTAGGACACAACTTTTTCCCTATGATTATCAATTCTGATGAACGTCATTGGACTTGGATGGATGAAGGTCTGAATACTTTTATGCAATTCATCACAGAAGAAGAATGGCAACGTGATTATCCTTCAAGACGTGGAAATGCAAGAGATATTGTAGATTATATGAAAGGCGAAAAATCTGGAATTATGCCGATTATGACAGATTCGGAAGAGATTTTACAGTTTGGAAATAATGCCTATGGAAAACCTGCAACAGCTCTTAATATTTTAAGAGAAACAGTAATGGGAAGAGAACTTTTTGATTATGCTTTCAAAGAATATGCACAGCGTTGGGCATTCAAACACCCAAAACCTGCTGATTTTTTCCGTACTATGGAAGATGCTTCTGGAACTGATTTAGATTGGTTTTGGTGGGGGTGGTTCTATACAACAGATAATGTAGATATTTCTCTTGAAAATGTAACGTTTTTTGAGCCAAAATCTTTGGCTGCTGAGTTAGAAAAAGCAAATCAAGAAGAACAAGAAAGCATTACCACACAGCGTAATAAAACAGCTCTTGAAACAACTCGTTTGGAGCGTCGCCCTCAACTTAAAGATTTCTATAATTCATACAATGGTGGAGTTACAGAAACTGAAGCAAAGAAAAACTATGAAGATTATATGAGTGGCTTGACAGACGAAGAGCGTACTTTTATTAAAAATAATCCTTATTTTTATCAAGTAGATTTCAAAAATGTAGGTGGACTAGTAATGCCTGTAATTATTGAATTTACGTATGCTGATGGAAGTAAAGAAATACAAAAAATCCCTGCTGAAGTGTGGAGAAGAGATAATGCTATGTTTAGTAAAGTCTTCATGACAAAGAAAAAAGTAGTTTCTTTTCAATTAGATCCAAATTTAGAAACGGCTGATACTGATGTGTATAATAATTCGTATCCTCGCAGGGAAGTTCCTACTCGTTTTGAGCTTTATAGAAGAGATACTAATTATTCTTCTCCAAATCCGATGCAAATGAATAAAAAGAAGAAAAACTAGTAAACCTCAACGACGGTTTTAACCTCGTTGACGGTTGTATTTCAAATCAAAAAACTCATTCTATACAATTATAGAATGAGTTTTTTGATTTATTCTTCGTCATCTAATTTCTTAATTTCCTTTTTAATTTCATCAATTAACTGTTGTTCTGTCGGTAAATAAAGTTGATATTTACTCGCAAAAATAGTTTTGTTGTCCTTTGGTAAGGTAATTTTAACAACAGCATCGTTTTTATCAGCACATAAAAGAATTCCAATAGTAGGATTTTCAAACTCTTGCTTTTCATACCTATCATAATAATTGACATACATTTGTAATTGACCAATATCTTCATGAGTTAATTTATTCGTCTTTATCTCAATAATGACAAAAGATTGTAAAAGACGATTATAAAAAACAAGGTCTATAAAAAAATCATCTCCTTCTAAATGAATACGTTTCTGACGAGCAACAAAAGAAAAACCATTACCCAGTTCTAATAAAAAATCTTGCAAATGGTCAATAATAGCCGTTTCCAAATCTTTTTCATAATAAGACGTTTCTCTTTTTAAGTCTAAGAATTCTAAAATCATTGGATCTTTTATGATTTCCTTTCCCTCAATAGGAGTTTTTTCTTGCCGAGCTACAGCCAAGACATCTTTCAAATTATTACTCATCAATAATCTTTCAAATAATTGACTGTTTACTTGCCTTTCTAATTGTTTTGCAGACCAATTATTTTTTATAGATTCTACTGCATAAAATTCTATTTTATCTTCATTGTCTAAGTCTATTAAAAAGCGATAATGTGACCAACTAAGTTGTGATTGAAGAATATCTAAGTTTGGAAAAAGACGATAAAACTTTCTACCCATTTCTAATTGATACTTTGAAAACCCACTTCCAAAATTAGGTTCTAAATTTTCAGATAAAAATGCAAGAAGTAAAGAAGTGTAACTTGAGTCATCTAACTTGTTCTTTTCTAAGAGACTATTTTTTGAATAAATTTCTTGTTCTTCTTCAAAAATTACTTTACCGATTTTATGGTACATCAAAACCCGTTCAAAATTGACAGAACGGACAGCTTTGTTTTTAGATTGAGAAATTATGGTCTGTATTTGTTCCAAGAGTTCTTTTTTTATCAACATGATTTAAAAAAGTAGAGTTTGATATGAAATAAAGATACTAAAAATAACCACCTAAACCCAATCAATTCCCTTTTTCAAAAGCGATACTGTTCTCTCTTCTTCACTTCCTTTTTTTGGTTCATGGGCATATTGCCAGTTGGCTTCTGGTGGAAGACTCATCAAAATAGATTCGGTTCTGCCGTTAGTTTCTAAGCCAAACTTTGTTCCTCTATCATAGACCAAATTAAATTCTACATAACGCCCTCTTCGTATGCGCTGCCATTCTATTTGTTCTTTTGTGAAAGAAAACTTTTTATTTTTGTTAGCTATTTTTGTGTAAATCGGTGCAAATGCTTCTCCTATTTCTCTGACAAAATCCCAACGATCTTGTTTTGTAATTTTTTCAGTTTGTGTATTTACATCTTTTAGATGGTCAAAAAATATTCCTCCTATCCCCCTTGTTTCTTCTCTGTGAGGAATGTAAAAATAATCATCTGCTTTTTTCTTAAATTCTGGATAATAACTTGCGTGATGTTTATCACAAGCAGTTTTTAGAGATTGATGAAAAAAAATGGCATCTTCATTAAAAACATAATGAGGAGTAAGGTCAATTCCTCCACCAAACCAATAAACTCCGTTGCTCATTTCAAAATAACGAACATTCATGTGAATAATCGGAACAAGTGGATTTTTAGGATGTAAAACAATCGAAACGCCTGTTGCAAAAAAATCAGCAGGTTCTAATTGCATTAATTTGAGCATTTGAGCAGGAGATTCTCCAAAAACTGCCGAAAAATTAACACCTCCTTTTTCGATAAGATTTCCATTTTCTATGACACGAGATGTGCCACCTCCTCCACCTTCTCGTTCCCACGTATCAATTTGAAAAGTAGATTTTCCGTCGGCTTCTTCTAAGGCTTTACAGATTCGACTTTGTAATCCTTGAAACCAAGTAGAAATTTGAGTTTTATGTTCGGTAAAATCGTTTGAGAGTTGGGTATTTTGGTCTAGGCTATTCAATGTTACTATATTTAAAAATGTATCTATTTTAATTTTATTAGGACGTTCACAAAACTAATTGCTTACCAAATTTTATTTTCTTATTTCTTCGGTACTGCCCTAACCTAAGTGGATGAGATAAGGTCAGTCTCGTTAGCGCAGACCGACATAAGTAAAATATTTTTCTGATAAAAAACTCATTTTCGAAAGTTCTATTTATACAAAAATAAGAATTAATTGTGTATTTGTTGGTGTCGCTATGCTAAAACACCAATAAAGGTAATGAGCTATTTTCAAGAATTAATCTCAAAAAAAAGACATACTACAAAAATGTACTATGTCTTTTGTCTAAAAAAAGTCTTTTATTTTCTAATTTTCCATCAAAAAGGCTTTCATATATTCGGTCAAATCGCCATCCAAAACAGCTTGAATGTCCGTTCTTTCATAGCCAGTACGAACATCTTTGATGAGCTTATAAGGATGTAAAACGTAATTTCGAATCTGTGAACCAAACTCAATTTTCTTCTTCGAACTTTCTACTTCATCTCTAGCTGCATTGCGCTTTTCTATTTCTATTTGATAGAGTTTTGCCTTTAGCATTTCCATAGCCAATTCTCCATTTTGAAGTTGAGAACGCTCTTGCTGACATTCGGCTACAATTCCTGTCGGAATGTGTTTCAGACGAACAGCCGTTTCTACTTTATTTACATTCTGTCCACCAGCACCACCCGAACGGTAAGTTTGACGCTCAATATCAGCAGGATTTATTTCAATAGTAATAGAATCATCAACAACAGGATAAACATAAATGGAAGCAAATGAAGTCTGACGTTTTCCAGCCGAATTAAAGGGAGAAATACGCACCAAACGATGAACACCATTTTCAGATTTGAGATAACCATACGCAAAATCGCCACTCACACGAATAGAAACCGATTTTAGTCCTGCCACATCGCCATTGACAAGGTCAAGAAGTTGGTATTTATAGTTATTCTTTTCTGCCCACATTCTGTACATTCGCAAGAGCATTTCAGACCAATCTTGGCTTTCTGTTCCTCCTGCACCTGAATTTATTTCTAAGATTGCATCCAGTTTGTCTTCTTCTCCACTTAGCATTTTTTGAAATTCTAAGTCTTCTAAAGTTTTGGTTACCTTTTCAGCTTCTTTGTTTATTTCGGCTTCTGTGGCTTCTTCAGCTTGATAGAATTCATACAAAACCTCTAAATCTCCAAGTTGAGTATAAAGTTTTTCGAATCTATCTGTCCATATTTTTTTTGCCTTAATAGATTTTACTATTTTTTCGGCTTCTTCTGGGTCATTCCAAAAATTGGGTTGAAGAGTTTGGGTTTGTTCTTCTTCCATTTCGGATTTCTTGGTTTCGTAGTCAAAGATAGCCTCGCAAATCTTCTGTTCGATTTTGCAAGGCACGTAATTGGTCTGTTGTCATAAATAAATTAAAACGACTGAAAAAATAAATAAATTAAATCTGATTCTTACAAAGGTAAAAACTAACACAGAGTTTGGCAACTATAAAACCATATTGAATCGAAAGTAGTTTTAAAGAAGAAAACAATATAGGACTTTCGCAAAATCAATCGCTTACCAAATATTATTTTGTTATTTCTTCGGTACTGCCCTATCGGGCTGACCTAAGTATGAAAAG
>DAIUBX010000192.1:4156-6207 GCA_036846465.1 Bernardetia sp. | reverse complement strand
AAAGACGTTGATAATGGGGAGAAAATGAAAAATAAATTTCGTGCGTTTGCCCTATTAGCTCAATAAATAATTTACTTCAGCTTCAAAGTTGGGTAGAGTTCTAGAAGAGATGGTATTATTTATACCATAAAAACCTTCCAATTCATATTTATTGGTCGCTAAATTTAATAGATTTTTCTGAATTGTTTTTTCTATCGGACGCACTAACCAATATTCAGCAACTCCATTGATGGCATACATTTCAAATTTTTCAATAACATCACGATTTGCATTGGCTGCAATTTTTTCAGATACAATTTCAATAATCAAATTTGGTGCGCCATTACACCCTTTATCATCTAGCTTCTCCAAATCACAAATTACACAAATATCAGGTTGTACGACATTATAAATTTCTTTATCCGTTTTTCCAATTCTATCTTCCAAATTCTCATTTGGATTTTTTAGCAAACGCACATCAAAAGGAGAAGTATAAACTTCACACTCTAAATAATTATTTTCTATATGTGTTTCTATACTTTTAATCAACTTTGTAACAGCCTTTTGATGCAAACGAGAAGGTGCAGACAGAGGCATAATCTTGCCCTTTATCAGTTCAACAAATCCCTCAAATTGCCACGTCAAATAATCTGAATAAGAATAGGTTTTGTCAAAATCTAATTGATCTAAGGAAGTAATCATAATTTATTCTTTTTAGTTTTAACTAAACTATCTACCAAAAATACATAAATTAACCCTTATATTTTATATCTCTCAAAAAATAAAACGCAATTTAAAGTTCTATAAAAATGAAATCAATTCTTAAATTTGAAACAATTACCTATAATCATTTTGAAATCTCTCTTTTTTTAAGAATATTTGTATTCCCTTTCCTCATAAATTTTTGATAGACTTATAAAACAGGCATTTCGTAAACTCGTATTTAAGCTCACAACAACTACAAAAAATCAAAAATTATAACCTCAGAAGTGTATTAAAGCTCGTTCATTCCTCTATGAAAAAAATCTACTTTTCTATTTAATTGTTCTAGTCAATCTTTATAAAATTCTTAGCTATAAATTTTAGCTACAAAACTGAAATTTTGAATTTAGTTTGTTTTAAATTCTAAAATGCTAATTTTGTAATTGGCTTATTATTTTACGATGCTCTTTATTTTCTAGTGAGGTAAAATATTTATAACAGCAATTTGATAGAAATTCTATTTCAAAAATAAAATTTGAATAGAATAAATAAGATAAAATACGATAACTCTTTTAGCTACAACTACTTATGCAGCGAACCCATTTCGCCCAACCAGCTTATACATTAAGTAATTCTACATATTTCCGTTTTCTAATTCACGGTATTACCACATTACTTGCTTTTTGTGGTGGTTCTATGTTTGTAAATATTGCTTTTGCCCAAGATACAACAGTAGTAAATAACATAGATTCACTTCTATTTTATGACCAACAAATAAAATCAAATGCTACTCAAGGAGAAACACAAAATCCGATGTTAGAGCCTGATTTGGCTTCTCCACTTTTGCAACTTCCAGATCCTAGAAGTCTTGATGCTGTTTATCGTTTGGACGAAACAGGAGAGTTTTATGATGTTTTGCGTCGTGATGGCCCTAATTTATATACGCCTCTGGGCAGAATTTCGGTTGAGGATTATACCAAACTCAAAATGTATTATGAGGATGTAGCTTATTATAAAGAGAAGATTCAAGAAGAAAATGATAATGGACCTGATGCTACAACAAGCAAAGTTCCGAAAATTGAAGTCGCTTTGCCTTCTGGGTTAGGAAGACTTTTGGGAGGAGATAAAATTGAAATTCAGCCGACAGGTTCTGTTTTATTAGATTTTGGTGGAAAATGGCAACGAATTGATAATCCACAAATTCCGATTCGTCAGCAAAGAAATGGAGGAATTAATTTTGACCAACGCATTCAGTTTTCAATTTTAGGAAAGCTAGGCGAAAAAATGCAGCTCAATGCAAACTTTGATACAAAGGCAGCCTTTCAGTTTGAAAACCGTTTTAATCAAGGTTATACAGGGTATGAAGAGGA
>DAIUBX010000192.1:0-4146 GCA_036846465.1 Bernardetia sp. | reverse complement strand
ATTGTTCAACAAGTTCAGTTTGGAAATGTGAGTTTGAATACTACAAACACGCTTATTACAGGAAGTCAGAATTTAATGGGTATTACTACTCGCCTTCGTTTTGGTAAACTTTGGTTGAATACTTTAATAGCAGATCAAAGAGGTGTTTCTGAAAGTATTACAATCAGAAATGGAGCGCAGGGCAAAGAATTTGAAATCCGTGCAGACCAATATGAAGCCAATCAACACTTCTTCTTAGGACAATTTTTTAGAGATAATTACGAACAGGCTCTTCGTGCCGTTCCAAGTATTGTTTCAGGTGTAAATATTACTCGTGTTGAAGTTTATGTTACCAACCGAAATAATGACACGCAGACACTTCGAAATATTATTGGTTTTATGGATTTGGGGGAAGGTGCGCCATTTAGAGAGCGTTTTGCAGGACAGGGAGGAGCAGCAAGAAATGGTGCTAATAATCTTTTTGAGCAAGTAAGAGGTTTGACTAGAACTCCAGACCAACTGACACAACTTTTAGAAAGTGGTGCATTTAATCTTGAAAATGGAACAGATTATTCTTTTCTTCGTTCGGCAAGGAAACTAAGTAATAATGAATTTACATTTCACCCACAACTCGGTTATATATCCTTACAACAACCTCTTAGAAATGACGAAATTTTGGCTGTTGCGTATGAATATACGTATAATGGACAAGTTTTTAAAGTAGGAGAAATGACAGAGGATTATCAAAATAAAGGTGCAAATGATGCAATCTTTATGAAATTATTAAGTCCTCCAACTATCCGAACTGATTTGCCTTTGTGGGATTTGATGATGAAAAACGTTTATTCACTTCAAGCTACTCAATTACGACAAGAAAATTTCAAATTACAGGTTATTTATCGTGATGATATTACAGGAATTGATAATCCGAGTTTGCATGAAGGAAGAAATACAACAGATATTCCACTCGTTCAGCTTACCAATATGGATAGATTGAATCCAAATCTTGACCCTCAAGTCGATGGAAATTTTGATTATTTAGAAAATATTACCATTCAATCTGACCAAGCACGGATTATTTTTCCAGTTGTTGAGCCGTTTGGAGACAAATTATTGAGTTATTTTGACCCCGTTTCGGAGGTTCAATTTATTGATAAATATGTTTTTCAAGAACTCTATGAAGGAACACAAGCCGATGCCGTTTTGTATGCCAATAAAAGTAAATATTTCTTGAAAGGTTCGTATCAAAGTGCAGGAGGAAATGAAGTAATTTTACCGGGCATTAATATTTCCGAAGGTTCGGTTATGGTTCGTGCTGGTTCGGTTATGCTTTCCGAAGGTGCAGATTATACCGTTGATTATCAGTTCGGTAGAGTTCGTATTTTGAATGAAGGCGTTTTGGCTTCTGGAAAAGATATTACAATTCAGTATGAAAGAGCTGATTTATTTAGCGTTCAACAGCGTAATATCATGGGGTTGGATGCTGAATATATTTTAAATAAGGATATAAAGTTTTCGGCTACACTTCTTCATTTGAACGAACGTCCAATTATCACTCGTGTTACAACTGGTTTAGAGCCTGTCAGAAATACAATGATAGGTGCGACGGCAAGCATTCAGAAAGAATCGGGGTTTTTGACAAGAATGATAGACGCAATTCCGGGATTGGACACAAAAGAAAAATCGACAATTACTTTTAGAGGAGAGTATGCACAGCTTATTCCAGGGGAAAATAATGTAATTAAAAGAAATGGAGGAGAGGCAGCTTCGTATGTAGATGATTTTGAAAGTAGTGAAATTCCGTATGACCTTACTCGTCAATCTGTTACATGGAAATTGGGAAGTACGCCACGTCTTTTCCGTCCAGAAACTGGTTTTGAGGGTCTTAATTATTCCTACAAAAGAGCTAAAATGTCTTGGCATACCGTCGATGTAACGGCATTTTTTACAAGTGGTTTGATTAATCAAGTTCCTGATAATATTACCGACCAAGACAAACAAAACCATTACGTTCGTCAAGTTGATTTTAATGAAATTTTTCAACAGCGTGATAATCAGCAAATTAATCCACCAGAAATTACGTTTGATTTGGCATATTATCCGTCTTATCCAGGGCAATATAATTATAACCCAGAACTAAACTCAGATGGAACGCTTCGCAATCCAAAAGAGAATTTTGCAGCTATTACAAAAGGAATCACATATAATGTCGATTTTGATGATATCAATATTCAGTATATCGAATTTTGGTTAATGGATCCTTTTATTCAAGGACAAAATGGACGAGTAGAAACGCCTGATGGTGCAGGAGTTTCGAACACCACAGGAGGAAAGTTTTACATTAATCTAGGAAATATTTCAGAAGATGTAATTCCTGATAGAAGACACGGTTTTGAAAATGGTTTGCCAGTCAATGATGCAGATTTGAACGATGTAGAAGAAACAGAGTGGGGAGTTGTAACGACAAAACAATTTTTGACAGATGCTTTTTCGGCAGAAGATGGCGCAAGAGCAAAGCAAGACGTTGGGCTTGATGGATTGAGTGATGAAGACGAACGTATTCAGTTTAGTGATTATCTTGCAGCCGTTCAACCTCGTTTGAGTGCAGCAGCTTTTCAACGCTTACAAGCCGATCCTTCGAAAGATAATTTTAGGTATTATTTAGGAGGAGACCAAGATGCAGAAAACCGAAAAATTTTAGGACGCTATTTTGATTTTAATGGAACAGAAGGAAATTCGCCTGAAAATTCGGGAACAGCTTCTTCAACTACGTTACCAGATAATGAAGATTTGAACCGAGATAATACACTTTCAGATTTAGATGGATATTATCAATACGAATTGGATTTGAGACCAAATCAGTTGGCTAGTAATAAATATGTAGTTGATGAAGTAACTGTTGAGCGCAATGGCGACAGAGTAAAATGGTATCAATTCCGTATTCCGATTCGTGAATTTGATGATAAAATCGGAAGTATTGACGGCTTTAAGTCTATTCGTTTTATTCGTTTGTTTATGACCGATTGGGAACAGCCTGTGGTCATGCGTATGGCTCATTTTCAGTTTGTGGGAGCGCAATGGAGACCTTATTTTTCTTCGCTGCAAGATGAAGGTTTAGCTCGTCCTGTTGAGCCGTATGACCCTCAATTTATTATTTCTACCGTAAATATTGAAGAAAATGGAAGTGATGCAGGTGCAAGTTCAAATGGAATTTCGTATGCCGTTCCTCCTAATTTTCAGCGTGATACAGACCCAACTTCAATTACTCAAGCTCGTCTGAATGAACAATCTTTGCAGCTTTGTGTAGAAGATTTACAAGACGGAGATAGCCGAGCAGCTTATAAAAACATCATTTTTGATTTTGTTTTTTATAAGCGTTTGAAAATGTTTTTACACGCAAATAGTGCAACAGCACAAAATGGAGAAGTAACAGCATTTTTACGTTTGGGAACAGATTTTAAAGAAAATTACTATGAAATTGAAGTTCCTTTGACAATGTCAGCAGCAGGTTCTTCGCTTCCGAATCAAATTTGGTTACAAGAAAACGAAATTGATTTGCCTTTTGATGCCCTTTACGATACCAAAACAGAACGGAATGCAAGTGGACTTAGTGTAAGAGTTCCGTATGAACGGATTTTTGAAAAGTATAAACTTAGGGTTGTAGGAAATCCTGACCTTAGTAGTGTGCAGCTTATTATGATAGGAATCAGAAACCCAAAAACAGCAGACGAACAGCCAAAATCGGTGTGTGTTTGGGCAAATGAACTCCGTGTAACTGATTTTAATAAAGAAGGTGGTTGGGCGACAAACTTACAACTCCAAACACAATTAGCTGATTTTGCAACGGTAAATGCAGCACTTCGATACAGTACGCCATTTTTTGGAGGAATTCAAGACCGAATTTCTGACCGTTCTAGAGAAACAAATTTATTCTATGACGTTTCGGCAGCTACGCAATTAGATAAAATATTTCTGAATCGTTTAGGAATTTCGCTTCCTTTATTTGTAGGCTACGAACAGACACGAGTAACGCCACTTTTCAATCCTCTTGACCCAGATATTCGACTAGAACGTTCACTAGAAACTTCTTTTGACAATGACGATGCAAGGCGAGATTATAGAAATTTGGTACAAGATAGGCTCACAAGGCGAAGTATAAATCTAACC
>DAIUBX010000191.1:0-6219 GCA_036846465.1 Bernardetia sp. | reverse complement strand
GAACTCTTTTTCATTTAGAATCTCCTTATTCACTCTTTTTTATTTTAGGATTTACGACCATTTCTTGGATTGTTGTAACTCTACTCACAAAACCAACAGACGAAAAAACGCTACAAAAATTCTACGAAAGAGTAAAACCACAAGGAAGTTGGAAAAGTATCAGAATTTCATTGAATTTACCAAAACCCAAAAATCAGTTGCCTTATATGATTGCAGCTTGGTTTGTCGGAATTGCTTTAGGATATAGCTTTTTATTTGGAATTGGTTATGTTATTTTTTCTAAATGGACACTTTTTGGGGTTTCTTTTGTGATTTTTATAGGAAGTATTTTGGCTATAAATTGGTTAGTCAAAAAAATTGCAGAGGAATAAAGACTATTTTATCTAAAATTTGTTATCTTCGAAATAGTGTAGCGTACCTTTTAAGGTGCAAGTACGTACCGTACACTTTTAGTTTTCGTATATTTTTTTCAAAAATGACTAAAAAAGAAGACAGAAAAATGATAAGCTCTATTCCGATTACCCTTCCAGTTTTAGAAGATTCTGAACGATTAGAATACGAACAAATAGACTGGCACAATTACCGAAAATTACTCTCTATGTTTGAAAAAGACAGGAGTATTTTTGTTATGAATGATTACAAAACGATTGACCAATTAGAAGAATACATTGATTATCAACTCAATTTTGCTCAATATTCGTTCAAAAGAGGTGCAGCAGATTGGTTTTATAAAAACAAAAAAACAGGTGAATATATTGGTGTTTTTAATCTCTATGATTTGAGTAAAGAAACTCTAAACGATAATCACAAACGCTGTACAATTGGTTTTGCTACAACAGAAAAACATAGGGAACAATATTATACCTTAGAAGCTATCGAAACTTTTAAAGGTGCTATTTTTAATCAATTAGATAAAAACTATATTCTTTCTTATACTACCAAAGAAAATGTGGCTACGATTGAACTACTACAAAGAGCAGGATTTCAAAAAAGTGAAGAAGATTATATTCACAAAGAATATGTTTATTATGAGCTTTTTAGATAAAATTATAAATAAAAAATCTGAATAAATATATTTATTCAGATTTTTTATATAGAAAAGAAGTACTTTTTTATTTTTTCAATAAATCTCTAATTTCAGTAAGTAAGACAATATCTTCTGGAGTTGGAGCAGGAATAGCTGGAGCAGCTTCTTCTTTCTTTTTCATAGCATTAAAGCCTTTCACAACCATAAAAACACAAAGCGCAATAATCAAGAATTGAATAACAATGTTGATAAAATTACCATAATTGATACTTACAGCCTCAACACTAACTGCACCTGTTGCATCTAAAACGGCTTCTTTCAAAACTAATTTTAGGTCTGCAAAATCTACACCTCCCATCACTAGTCCGATAGGAGGCATGATAATATCATTAACTATTGAGGTAACAATTTTACCAAAAGCACCACCAATAATAACACCGACAGCAAGGTCGATTACATTGCCTTTTACAGCAAAGTCTTTAAATTCTTGAACTAATCCCATAGATCAATTTTGATTAAGTTGAATAAATAAGGGTATAAAGCAAACAAAAAATCCAAAAAAATGAATTCATACACAATAAACGCATTTTTTTGAATTAAATTTTAATTTTTATTGACACATCTAAAGTTTTAAACGTACAATCCAACAGCCAAGAAATGACAAAGGCTTCCTCCCAAAACAAATAAATGCCAAATAGCATGGTTAAAAGGAAGTCTTTCCCAAATGAAGAATACTACACCTAAAGAGTAAGAAAGTCCACCAATTCCAAGTAAAATAAGTCCTCCAGTATGTAGATTTTCAAAGAAAGGTTGTATTGCTACAACTGCCATCCACCCCATTGAAACATACAAAATGACAGAAAAACGTTTCCATCTTCCCAAAAAGAACATTTTATAGACTATTCCTAAAAGAGCAATAGCCCAAACGATACCAAAAAGTGTCCAACCCCATGCACCACGCAACGTAACAAGTGTAAAAGGAGTATAAGAACCTGCAATTAAAAGATAAATTGCCATGTGGTCTATTTTTTCAAAAAACTGTTTTGTTTTGGCAGTCTTTGCACCATGATAAAGTGTAGAGGCAGTATAAAGTAAAACAAGAGTAGTTCCGAAAATGGAAAAACTAATTATTTTCCACATATCTTGTGCTTCACTTGCCCAATTAACAAGAAGCATAAGCGCAATAACACTCAAAACAATACCCAATCCGTGTGTAATTGTATTGGCAAGTTCTTGGTGTTTGTTGCTGAATTTTTGTAATTTTTCTAAAGTTGTCAAGGTATTTTAATTTTTAAGTTTCTGAACACACTAAGGTATGTTCTATGTGTTTATTAATTAATCTACATCAAAACCAAATTGTTTGGCATATTCGATGAGTTTTTCCTTCAAAACGCCTCTCGCTCTATGCAAACGGGAACGAACTGTTCCGATAGGAATATCTAAAATTACAGCCATTTCTTCATAGGTAAACCCTTCCAAATCGCAAAGAATAATTACAGTACGGAAATCAACAGGTAAAGAATTCAAAGCACCAGTTACTTCGTCGCCAATTTTGTTTTGCATTGTCGAAGTACGTAAATCAACTGTATGACTCATTTCAGCAGTTTCTACTGAAGCCGAATTGTAGTAATTTTCTACGTCTTGATAATCTACTTTTGAAGGTTCTTTGGTCTTTTTTCTGTAATTATTGATAAAGCTATTTTTCAAAATACGAAAAAGCCACGCCTTTGCATTTGTACCCACTTCATACGAACCCACAAAACGATATGCTTTCATGTAAGCATCTTGTACCAAATCTTTGGCATCGTCTTCATCAAAGGTAAGTTTGTAAGCAAAGTTATACATAGCATCTGCATGAGGCATAAATTCGGTATTGAAAATATGTAATCTTTCTTTTTCTGGAAGTGATTTAGCCATAAATTAATAGTTGCTTTTATTGGTTAAGATAGGTATTTGGTAAATATATGAGTCATTTTGTTGTGACGGTATAGGGAATGGGAAATAGTTTTTTCAATCACTTCAAATCATTCCACAATCCAAAAACTGATGAAATTGACTGATGAATGGTAACTGATTACTGATTACTTGCCACTACTTCTTTTACTTCAGGCATCATATTTCTGAAAAGATTTTCAATTCCAGCCTTTAAAGTAATTGAAGAAGACGGGCATCCACTACAAGAACCTTGTAAAAGAACGCTCAATTTTCCTGTTTCTTTATCAAACTGAGAAAAAGAAATTGCCCCTCCGTCCATTTCAACAGCAGGACGAATGTATTGGTCTAAAATATCTTTTATTCTTGCAATAGTTGGGTCATCATTGAGTTCGACTTTTGAGTCTGGCAAATCTTCTGAGAAAACAGGTTTTTGAGACTCAAAATAATTTTTCAAATAAGTGCGAAGAATAGAATTGATTTCTACCCATTCTACGTTTTCAGTTTTGGTAATTGTAATGAAATTTTTACTCAAAAATACACGTTCCACAAAATCAAATTCATTGAAAAGAGCAGCAGCTAAAGGAGAATCATGAGTATCTTCTTTGGTTGCATAATCCTTTACTATTCCATCTGCCATGAGCATAAAACTCATCACAAATTTCATTGAATTCGGATTTGGATTTTCTTCTACATATATATGTACGTGAGGCGCACGATTGTTATCTGTAATTACTGCCATAATGATTTATTATTTAGTCTATTATTATATTAATGAGTTGGTTTTTAATTGTGTCTGATTTCTATGTACAACTAAAAAAACGAGTTTGAGTTCTATTAAAATCACTTTTTTACAAAGATACCATAAAATAAAACCAAAATTAAATAGACATTTATAATCTATCTAAAAAATCATCAAAAAACTGCAATAATCAAACAAATTCAAATAAGCAAAACAATTTAGATATTTTTGTGTTATATAAGTAGATTACAATACACTTAATTAATCTATTTTTTAAACTAAATCCTATTTTTTTATGAAAAATTATCAAGAATCAATAATAAAAACACAAGCAAAATTACAGAATATATCACCTGATGAAGTCAAGCCTCGTAATGGTGTTGCACCTGCATTCATCATGCGTGTTATGTTGACAAGTATGGCTGTATTTTTTGCAGCTATTGGTGTAGAAGTGTTTATCCTTCATTCAATTATCGCCAACCCTGAAGTAGAACTAGGACGTAGAATTATGTTTTTTGCTACTGGTAGTGCGCTTTTAGGTGGCGCAATCGGAATGATTACCTCTTTTGCATTTATTTTAAAGAAGAAATTTGATTTTAGAAACGCTATGTCAGTAATAGCTGTTGTGTTAGTTCTTTTAATGATAGGTGTTGCTCTTTTAGGCGATTATGCTATATAATTAAAAAAAAGAAATCACAATTTGACTAACTAGAAACTGTTTAGTAAAACGAAAAAGCCCTTTCCTTTAAACGAAAAGGCTTTTTTATGTCATAACCTATTTACTCATTCTGTTTGGGACGGTATTTTGACTGTTCAAAAATTTCTCTATGATTTTTCATTTTCATAAGCTCAGGCAAAGTAATTTGAGGGTTTTGTTCCATATACGCTCTCACAATTTGCCAACCCAACCACTGAGCAATTCGCCCAGGACATTCTTGACCAATTTCGAAAGTATGAGGACGAGCTTCTAAATATTTTCGTTTTTCTATTTGTGAAGTCGCATAGAATAATTCTTGTTTCACAAAATGTCCCCAAACGTCAGTTTGATAGGTTTCGCAGTCTTTAATTTCTTGGTTTGAATAACCAATTACTAACGAATCGGCAGCTTTTGGAACTACTTTTTCGATAAAATAATAGGTTTTCCCCCACCAAATCATCTCATTTACCAAACTATTATCTGATGGATTACTCAAATTATACCTTCCTGAAAGCTCTCTAGCGATATGCGTTTGAATAGCTTCTGGACTATAACGCTGCCAAATATAATTCGGAACTACTTCAATCGGAGGACGGTAATACGACTGCTCTCCTAAAAAATAATCCAAACCAACTAAAAACATACTATCACTTGGCACTATATCCATTTCAAAACCTGCTACAATTGTATAAACTTTAGGTACATAAAAATCTGGATAATAGTATTTTGTATAACTAAAAACGTCATTTAATTGCTGCCTCAAAAGCTCAAAATCATAAAGCTCATCTACCTGTTTTTGAACGGTATCAATATAAGGGTCATTTGCTCGTTTTACTAGCTCATCCAAAATGCGTATATCATTAACACGAAAACCTTTTAATAATAAATCTGGATTTTCTTTTAGATAAGCCAAAATTTCTTCTTTACTTTGATTATCAAATATCTTTTTATCCACCCGTTCGATTTCTACATTGACCTTCAAATCCGAAATATCAGGCAATGTTTCTTTTTGAGTAGAGCAAGAAGAGAAAAATAATGAAGTAATGAAGGTACATGAGAGGAGAATAAAAACAGCATTTTTTATTTTTTGCATAATTTTAATTTGTCGCTTAAATTGATTTTATTTTTTTAGTTTTATCTTTATGGAACGAAGATTTTTATAAAGAATTATTCAATCTTCTGAAAAGCAAATCAAAATTACTATTTTTTGAGGAAATAGAGTTTCTTTAATGACTTTAACACTAAGACACAGAGAGAAATTAAGCTACACAAGAAGAAATACAATTACATTTTTGAACCACAGAGTTAAAAGAGGTAAGAGAGAATACAATTTTATCTTTTGTGATTGTCTTTACTTCTAAAATCTAACTTCATACTTCTAAATTTATTATAATGTCAAATCAAAAATTTGAAACGGATAACGCACCAAAACCTGTTGGTTTGTATCCTCACGCACGAAAAGTAGGCGATTTATTATTTCTTTCTGGTGTAGGCGCAAGAGATGCCAAAACCAATGAAATACATGGAAATGTTTATGATGAAAATGGGAAATTAGTGTCTTACGATATTGAGGCACAATGTCATACTGTGTTTCAAAATGTAAAGGCAATTTTGGAAGCAAGTGGAAGCAGTTGGGATAAGCTCGTCGATGTAACTGTTTTTCTTACTAATATGAAAGATGATTTTAAAACGTATAATAAAGTCTATGCAGAATATTTCAAAGACAATCAGCCTTGTCGAACAACATTAGGAATTACAGCTTTGCCTACTCCGATTGCGATTGAACTAAAATGTGTAGCTACAATTTAAGAAAATTGTGTA
>DAIUBX010000190.1:0-6221 GCA_036846465.1 Bernardetia sp. | reverse complement strand
CAAAGAAAATAGGTCCTTTACGAGTAATCATCAAATAAATACCTGCTACTTTTCTATGATCTTTGTATGTTCCGATTACTTCCAAAGCTGGACGAATGGTATCTGAATATTTCCTAGAAAGTCCTGAAATAAGTGCATCTGCATCGCCTTCTTCTAGCATCATTGCACCAAAATAATTACGTTCACGCATTGCTTTTTGCGCTTCGTAATGATTGTATCCTCTACGTTTGCGTTTTTCAAAGAATGTATTTGCATACGCTTCTATGAGTTCGTTTGAATCTTCGCTTCTTGGGTCAATGATAGTAACATCTGCCAAATCCAAATTATTTTCTTCTATCAATCTTTGAATTCTTCGCTTATCTCCCAACAAAATAGGGATTGCAATTCCATCATCTTTTACAATCTGTGCAGCCATTAATATTTTGGCGTTGTCAGCTTCTGCAAAAACAACACGCTGAGGGTCTTGTTTTGCCATACTTACCAAACGACGGATAATACTTTGGTCTTTACCCATTCTTTCGATAAGCTCACTTTCATATTTTTGCCAGTCTTGAATTGGCTTTTTAGCTACTCCACTTTCCATCGCTGCACGAGCAACGGCAGGCGCAACTGTTGTGAGAAGACGAGGGTCTAATGGTTTTGGAATGATATAATCTCTACTAAACGAGATAGTTTGTTGATTGTAAGCAATTTTCACAATATCTGGAACAGGTTCTTTGGCAAGTTGTGCAAGAGCTTTTACGGCTGCGAGCTTCATTTCTTCATTGATTTCTGTTGCACGAACATCTAAAGCACCTCTAAAAATGAAAGGAAAACCGAGTACATTATTTACTTGATTGTTGTAATCCGAACGCCCTGTCGCCATAATAATATCTTGACGAGTTTTCATGGCAAGTTCGTAATTAATCTCTGGGTCTGGATTAGCAAGAGCAAAAACAATCGCATTTTTAGCCATTGACAAGAGCATTTCTGGAGTCATTACATTTGCCATCGAAAGTCCCATAAAAACATCTGCCCCTTTCAAAGCATCTTCTAAAGTATGTGCATCTGTATCAGTTGCAAAAATTTCTTTGCTTTTACTTAAATTTTCTCTGTCTTTACGAATAACGCCTTGACTATCACAAACAATGATATTGCTGCGAGTTACACCCAAATCGACAAAAATATTCATACATGAAGTAGCCGAAGCACCTGCACCTGAAACTACAATTTTTACTTTATCAATATCTTTTTCGACAATTTCCAAGGAATTAAGAAGAGCAGCACCTGTAATAATTGCTGTTCCGTGTTGGTCATCGTGCATAATTGGAATATTTAATTCCTTTTTCAAACGCTGTTCGATTTCAAAACACTCAGGAGCTTTTATGTCTTCCAAATTTATCCCTCCAAAAGTAGGTTCTAATGCTTTCACGACGGCAATAAATTCTTCTACTGTTTTTGTATTTAATTCTAAATCAAAAACATCTATTCCTGCGAAGATTTTGAATAGAACTCCCTTTCCTTCCATAACAGGTTTTGAGGCTTCGGGTCCCAAATTTCCCAAACCCAAAACGGCTGTTCCGTCCGAAATAACGGCTACTAAATTTCCTTTTGCTGTATATTTATAAACATTTTCGATGTCTTCTGCAATGGCTATACAAGGTTCTGCAACCCCCGGAGAATAGGCTAAAGCCAAATCTCGCTGTGTTTTGGTGGCAGTTGTTGGAATGACTTCAATTTTACCTGGTTTGCCTTCCGAATGGTAGAGTAAGGCTTCTTCTTTTCTTATTTTGCTCATAAATAATCTATTTGTGTGTGTAAGTTTGTAAATTCTAGTTTTAATAACTTAAAGTTAATCAATTTATATCAATGTACTAAAAATGGTTTAGAAATAGAATAGGAATGAGTGTTTTTTATAAAAAAATCCTAAACTACAAAAATGTAATTTAGGATTTTTAATAAAATAGTGGTGTTTTATAGTCCACCGTCAACGAGGCTAAAGCCGTCGTTGAGGTTTTTGAGAAATAATCCTCGTTGACGACGAAGTCTCAACGACGGTAGGAAAACACAAATAAACTTATGTTATAAACTTTACTCTCCCACCATCACAAAAGCTCCCCAATAATACGGTTCTGGATATTTCTCTTTAAGTGCAAGTTGGGCAGCTTTGAAGGCTGCTCGTTTAGATTTTCCTGCAAGTAGATTTTTATAAAATTCAGTCATCAAAAGTTGCGTTGCATCATCAGATACTTTCCAAAGCGACATCAAAACCGTTTTTGCACCTGCTTGTTGAAAAGCTCTCTGTAAACCAAAAACACCTTCCCCATTCTGAATATCGCCTAAACCTGTTTCACAGGCAGAAAGAACGACAAGTTCAGTTTCGTCTAAACTCAAATTCATTGCTTCTTCTGCTGTTAAGATACCGTCTTCACCTTCACTTTTTGGGTTTTCACAACTCGCCAAAAGTAAACCTGAGCGCATAAATGAATTTTCTAAAGCCTTATTAAGCATTGCTTCTTCGATAGATTGTGCTTCTTTTTTTTCAGGAGCAGGTATAAAAAATCCATGTGTGGCAATATGCAAAATGGTGGGTGAAACAAAACCTTTTACATTTTCTTCAGTTGCTTCAGCTTCAAAAAATACTTTTGTGGCAATATTTTTTTGATTAAACAAAACATCAATCGTTTCAATTTCGGTTTTTGTGGCTGGTAATACAGGAACATTCCTCCCTACAATACCCTGCATAGTAGAAAAGCTACGGTCTTTGTCTTCTTGTTTTTCGTTTTGTTTTTCACCTTCGTTTTCCAAATTATACGTTGGATAACCCAAAAGATAGGTTTTGTAGTTTTCAAATTTTTGACTCAAATCAGTTTCTTTAGTTCCAACTTCAATCAAATCTCGGCTTGTACCGAGGAGTTGAATAGTTTGTTCTTCCAATAAAAATTGCTTATTTTGAGGGTTTTGCAGCGTATTGAGACTGATTTGATGGTAAACTCCGTCAGGTGAGAAGTAAATTTTAGAAAAGCCTTCTTTGTTCAATGTTTTTAACTTTTCGGCAATAGGTTTCCAAAAAGTAGTATAAGATTATTCATCTTCAAGTCTAAACTGAACAGCATTTTGATAAAAAATCAATTCTTCTTCTAAATAACTTCCATTTTCCAAAACCAGCATGTCTGGTTGGTTTTTTGTTTTGGGTGTTATAAAAAGGGCGATATACACAGTTTCTTTTTTATTTCTACCTAAACTATCATAACCGACAGTTCTTTGAGTTCGGATAATTTCAACAACGGCTTCATTTTTCCCTAATTTATCTTTGACCTGCTGCCATTGATAGCGTTGAACTTTCACATTTTCAGCAAAAAGGGTAGAGCGTTTAGAGATATTTTTTTCAAGGTCGTTGATATCTGTCGCCAGTTGCGTTAGATTGACACCACTTTTTTCTTGTTCTTGCTTAGACTTTTGAATGAGTTGGTTATAAGTATCTTTTTGTTTTTTCCAGTTTTCAAAATCTGTGATAAGCAAAGAGTCGCCACTACCAAGAATCTGCTCACGCATTTTCTGAGTAGAGGCAAAAACGAGGCTTTTGGTAAAGAGAGTTTGATTATAAAGGTCGGCTGTAATTTTAGGGTTTTTATTGCGATAAGCAATAGCAAAATTTTGAAAATCACTAAAAAAAACTTGAATGCTTTTAAGATAGGCGATGCGCTCTTTTTCGGAAAATGTGGGCAGTAGGGTATTTACTTGTTGAATTTTATTGCTTATCACTTCTGCATATAAAAGTTCTGCTTTCGCATACAAGCCTTGACTTTCATATAATCCTGCCAAATTATTGCAAGAAGTGGCATAAGAGGGATGTTCCTTTCCCAAAGATTTTTCTCTGATATTCTTAGCCTCTATATACAAAGGTTCTGATTTAGCATACAAGCCTTGATTTTTATATAATCCTGCCAAAGTATTGCAAGATTCGGCATACTCAGGATGCTCCTTTCCCAATATTTTTTCACGTATATTTTTTGCTTCTATTAGCAAGGGTTCTGCTTTGATATACAAGCCTTGTTTTTTATATAATGCTGCTAAATTATTGCAAGAAGTGGCATAATAGGCGTGCTCTTTTCCTAATACTTTTTCATAGATATTCTTTGCCTCTATTTGTAAGGGTTTCGATTTGTCATACAAGCCTTGACTGTAATATAACAATGCCAAATTATTACAAGAAATGGCATAATTGGGGTGTTCCTTGCCCAAGACTTTTTCTTTGATATTCTTTGCCTCTATATACAAAGGTTCGGCTTTGGCATACAAGTCTTGACTTTTATATAATGATGCCAAATTATTGCAGAAAGTGGCATAAAGTGTATCGTTTTGTCCAACCTCCTGCTCTACCAAAACTAAGGCTCGGTTAAGTACTGAATCGGCTTCTTTAAATTTTTGTGCCTTTAAAAAGCTACGACCGATACTATCCAACTCTTGCCACGTTTGGGCTTTCGCTGAAAAGGTAAGTAAGAATAGAAAGAGGAAAGTAAGTGTAATTTTTTGCATTTTTTTGAAGGTTTTTAATGGAATAAATGGGATTTTTGCAAAATAAAATTTATTTAGATTATCTAAAATAACGTGAATTTGTGGTTGTTACTTAGAGCATTTATGGTTTTTTCCCATTATCAACGTCTATTTTTTTCAAAAATATACGATTGCTAAGGGAGATAGGTGTGTGTTTTTCATTCTACCTTAGCAATCGTTAGTTATCGAAGATAACTGACGTTGATAATGGTAAAAAAACGCAAAATAGCTAAGAATGAGTAGTGTTTTAATCCCGAGTTCACGTTAAAATAACCTCAAACAGGAAGGATTTTGAATTAGTAGAAAAGATCCATCTTAAAGAGTATAAGATATGAAAATCTTGATAATAAAGAAAATAATGAAGTGCTATTCAATGACAAAAGTAAGAAGCAAAAAAATCCTAAACTACACAAAAGGTAATTTAGGATTTTATAAAACTTTGTCAGTAGTTTGCCTAAGCAAACTCTGACAATAGTTGAAAGTACTATCTGAACTATTGTCAAAGTCTGATTACAGACTATTGACAAAGTTTTTAAAAATTTAGAATTAAGCTAAAAATTCAGTTCATCAAAATTTTTAAAATGTCCATTCATTTTTATTCTATCTTTTGTACGTTCTACTTCTCTTATAATCGGAATGATATGTTCTAAATGTGCTATTATGAGTTCTAAACGATCAGTTTCATCTGCCATTGCTAATAATTCATATTCTTGTTCTAAAGAAAGTCCTATTTTATGTGCAATTTTGAAAGATAAAAATTCGGTTTCTGTTGGTAAGTCTGTATTTGCTTTCACAAGCTGCCAAAGCTCTACCACTTGAGCAATTATTTTTTCTTTTTCTAAAAAAGAAGCCGTATCAGTATGACTAATTCGTTCAATTTCTCCTGCTGCATAGAGTTTGTTAGGGGCAGGATTGGAATAAGAAACAACTTTAAAAGCTCCCACACATTTTGTTTTGATGTCCATTCTTCCGTCGGGGTGTCTTCGTGCAATTTCGACAAGTTCTATTTCTGCACCATAATCTTGCAGTTTTTCATTCAAAAAAGGAGGTATTCCAAAAGTTTGTTTGGTTTCTATACAATCTAAAACAAGCTGTCTATAACGAGGCTCAAAAACATGTAAATTAAGAGGTTCGTCTGGAAAAACAATTAAGCCAAGAGGAAAAAAGGGTAACATTATTTTATCTAATTAGGTATAAATTTTTATTTTTTATTCAAAATTCTCATCAAATGAATACTGAACTGAGGAACAATTACGAATTACGAGTTACGAATTAAAAATTACGATTTTAAATTATTGATTGTCAGATAATTATAAGTTAAAAGGGGTGATTTATTTAATTCTTATTCCTAAGTCAAATTTTTGTACCTGCTCAAAAAATAATTATGACTAGCTAAGTTATTTTTATGGTTTTTTGTTTAGAAAAAAAATGTAAATTCTTAATCAATAGCTTTTTGTTTACCTATCTTAAATAAAAATGGTCTTTTTCCTTGTTTTGTTCTACACTTTAGTTTTTTCTATGTCTATTCTATCTCTTTTTTTAGTCTTGCAATTACTCTCACAATATCCTCTTGAGATTCTATCCAAAAGAATATTGCATTTTCTACTACTAAATTGTAATAATTTAGATTAAAGATTGCATTTTGAGAATATTCTTTATCAAAAAAAGCAAGTTTAGGAAAATAG
>DAIUBX010000189.1:0-6222 GCA_036846465.1 Bernardetia sp. | reverse complement strand
TACTTTTATTTCTCTTTTAGAAAATGTAGATAATTTAGTAGGTTTTGTGGGTTCTCAGTATGTTTCGAATGAGGAAATTAGAAAAAAATTAGATGCAGGACAACTCAAAGAAGTTGGAAATGATGATGGCTCAGGAGTAAATTTTGAAAGTTTGGTTAGTTTAGAACCTGATGCTATTTTTACCTATGATGCTTCTTTGTATGGAGGAACGAGCGACACGCAGCAAAAAATGAAAGAACTCGGTTTGCCAATGATTATTTGTAATGAAACCTTGGAAAATTCGCCTCTTGCACAAGCAGAATGGATAAAATTCTTTGGTATTTTGTTTGAAAAAGAAGAAAAAGCAACTGAAATTTTTAATCAAGTAAAATCAAATTATGATTCCCTAAAGAATCTAACAGCAACTTTAAAAGAAAACAACAAACCCACTCTTTTTTTTAATGCTTGGTACAATGAAACTTGGTTTATGCCAAATGGAGAAAGTTATGTAGCGCAGTTTGCCAAAGATGCAGGAGCGATTTATTTATGGAATGATTTGGAAGGAACAGGGGCTTCTCCTTTAGCCATAGAGTCGGTTTATGAAAAAGCAGAACAGGCAGATTATTGGTTTCATGCCAGTGATTGGAAGAATATGAATCAGCTTATCAGTTCAGACAGGCGTTTTGTTTCTTTCAAATCAGTCAAAAATAAAAAAATATTTAATCACAACAAAAGACAGCTTAAAAGTGGTGGAAATGACTATTTTGAGAGTGGAGTAGCTTTTCCAGACAAAATCCTAGGGGATTTTATCAAAATTTTACACCCAGAATTAATCAAAAACAAAGAACTTTATTTTTATCAAAATTTGAAATAAAGAAGACTAGCGTACAAATTATTCAGTTATTAAAAAAATAAATCTGCATCTATTTTTTAAAAACTAAAAGTCGGTTTTAGATATAAAGACTGTCAAAAATCAGTAACTAAAGCGACTTTTGATAGTGTTTTGGTCTTATTAAATTTGTATCTTGCGAGTCAAAATAAACATCACACACAAATACATACAAATAAATAACTAACTATCAGTTCAATTCTATCACTTGTAATATAATAGAGATAGATTTGATAAAAACTGATACAAAAAAATAGTCTATGAATACTATTCTAACCCTTTCTCCCTCTCGTTTAGAAGTCATGCGCCATTTAGAAGGCTATGTAGATCAAATGACGAGTAAATTTTTACGTCCTATTGATACAAATTGGCAACCTGCTGATTTATTGCCTGACTCTACTAAAGTAGATTTTTTCGATAAAGTAAAAGACCTTCAAGAACGTGCTAGAGAACTCTCTTATGATTTTTGGATTGTTTTGATAGGCGATATGATAACTGAAGAAGCCCTTCCAACCTATGAATCTTGGCTCATGGATGTAGTAGGCGTACATCAAGGCGATAAAGAAAATCCTTGGTCAAAGTGGGTGAGAGGGTGGACAGCAGAAGAAAATCGTCATGGTGATTTGCTCAATAAATACCTTTATTTGTCAGGTAGAGTAAACATGAAACAAGTAGAAATTTCTACTCAACATCTAATTGCCGATGGTTTTGATATTGGAACTGCAACAGACCCATATCGCAACTTTGTTTATACTTCATTTCAAGAATTAGCTACTAATATTTCACACAAAAGAGTCGCTCAACTTGCAGGAACACACGATAATTCGGATTTAGAAAAAATGTGTAGTATGGTTGCTGCCGATGAGTACCGTCATGCGTATGCCTATATGTCATTTGTAGAAAAGATTTTGGAAGTAGATCCAAATGAAATGCTTTTTGCATTTGAGGATATGATGCGTAAAAAAATCGTTATGCCAGCACATTATTTGCGTGAAATTGGTGGAAAAGTAGGCGAGACCTTCAAGCATTTTTCAGATTGCGCCCAACGTTTGGGAGTTTATACGGCAGAAGATTATGTTGATATTATGGAAGTACTTATCAAAAAATGGAAACTTGCCGACTTAAAAGACCTAAACGAAACAGGCGAAAAAGCAAGAGATTATATTATGCAACTTCCTGCTAGACTTTTGCGTGTAGCCGAAAGAATGAAAATAGACCGAACAGCAGGTTATAAATTTAAGTGGATAGACTAATGATTTGGGGCGAGGGGCGAGAGAAGTAAAACGAGAAAGAAAATAAAAATAATATTGCATTCTCATTTCATTTCCACGTCCCACGCCCCAAATATCCCGTCCCTTCATTTTCATTCCCCTTCAAACTCCAGTTCTTCAATAGGTAAATTTTTCTTTTTAGCAGTTTTGCGTTTTCCTTTTTTGTAGTAAAACCACTCGCCAGTTACTTTTCCATTTTCATATTTCCCTTCATATTTTGGTTTTCCTTGTTGGTCGTAATGAATCCAATAATCATTCTTTTTGTCTTCCTTATAAATGCCTCTACTCATGACAACTCCATTTTCATCGTAATACGTCCAAGAACCTTGTTTTTGTCCTTCTTTGTATGTTCCTGATTGTATTATGTTCCCATCTGTAAAATATTCTTCTACCAGTCCGTCTAATTGTCCTTTTGTATAAAACACTCTTCTAGCAAGTGTTCCATCTTCATAAAAAGAAAGCCAAAGTCCTTCATACGCTCCATCACGATAAATACCTGCCCGTTTTACTTGTCCATTTGGATAATAAAAAAATGCTGAATCTTGCAACATGCCATTTATCCATGTTTCTTTTCGATCAAGATTTCCATCTGGAGAATAATATTTTGAACGCCCATTTAATTTATTGTATTGATAATTTTCGAAAGCCATTATTGTTCCGTCTGGGTAATACAAGAACCAATACCCTTCCTTATTTCCTTTTACTTCTTTACCTTCTGCTCTCAATGAGCCATCTTTATAAAACTCTTGCTTTTTGGATTGTGCAAAAACAGTTTGCGTAAAGAACGAAAAAACGATAAGACACATAACTAAATAATACTGATTTTTCATATAATTTTGTTTAGGTAATACTAAGACAGATAATACATATCAAAATACCAATTACCATGCTACTTTGCTTTTTTGGATAAAAGAAAGCCTACTTGAACAAACATAAAACAGATTAGCATAAACTAGAAATTCAATTAAAGTATAATTTTGAAATTAGTTACTGTTTTTTTTTAATTTAATAGAACAAGATGCTTGATAAGTCAAAAAAAATGTTATTTTTGTGCTACTTGCAATTAGCTATTTATTCAAAATTAGATTTTTTTTAACCTACTGTCCTTTGAAACAATTACAAGATAAACACTTTTTGGTATCTTTTCCTACTAAATTACCAACTTTAAAGTCTTTAACAAAAGGGTTATTTTTACTCTCCCTTTTCTGCGTTTCATTTCTTGTAAATGCACAAAAACAAAATAAACATGTTCCATTTGATCCTAATAAGCAACTTTCTCAGTTTTTGATAGATGTTTGGGATAACGAAAAAGGGTTGCCCTCCAGCACACTTTTACAGGCTGTTCAAACGAAAGACGGCTATTTATGGATTAGTAGTTATGACGGACTTTTGCGTTTTGATGGAAATAGTTTTGACCTTTATACCAAAAACAACGTAAAATCATTCAAAACAAATACGATTGCACACCTCAAAGAATCAAAAGATAGTACGCTTTGGATAGGAACGCAAGGAAGTGGACTTGTCAGTTATAAAAATGGACTATTCAAATCGCACGGATTAGAAAAAGAATACATTGAGGCAATTCATGTTTTAGATAACGGCAAATCGGCATATATTGGCACACGCTCTGGTGGTTTATTTGTTTATGATTTAAAAAAAGAAATTTTTACCCCTGTTTTTACTAAAGAATTAGCAGGAGAATCTATTTATGATATTTTAGAATATCCAAGAGGAAAATTTTGGTTATCTACCCGAAGTCAAGGCATTGTAACTTTAGAAAATAACCAAATTCTAAAAGTTCCTTTTGAAATAGAAAACCCTCGTACATCAAGATTGTATTTAGACAACAAAAAACAAGTTTGGGTAGGCACTTACGACGGCGTTTTTTTATATGAAAACGATAAATTTACTAGACAATTTAAAGAATTAGCTAAAGAGCGTATTCATGATATGAGCTTTGACCCAGCAGGGAATTTTTGGATTGTTACTCGTTCTAATATTTATCGTCATAATGTTTTAACAAAAGAACTAGAACTCTTGACCACCGAAACAGGCGAAGCCTTCGATGATGTGCGTTCAGTTTGGCTAGACCAAGAAGAAGATTTATGGATTCCGACAGCTAGACATGGGCTCTGTCGTCTGCGTGATGGAAAATTTCTCAATTATACTACTCGGGAAGGTCTTGCGTATCCGTCTGTAAATTCCGTGAGTACATACAATGAAACAGAAGTGCTGGTCGGAACGAGTAACGGAACAGTTCATCGAATTAATCCTAAACAAAATAAAGTTTTTGATTTTCCATTAAAGACAAATTTTGACAACAAAGAAATTTTTGATATTCGTCAAGATAAAGAAGGGAGTGTTTGGATAGTTACCTACGAAGGACTTTTGAAAAAAGAAATCAATGGAAACGAAAAACTATTTACCAAAGAAGACGGACTTCCAACTAATGTTTTACGACTAACTTACGAAGACTCAAAAGGACGTTTTTGGATAGGAACACGAGGAGAGGGCTTGGTAGAATACAAAAAAGACAAACAAACAGGCAAACCTATTTTTTCAAAAATAGGTTTAGAACGAGGTTTTACAGGCGATTTTGTAATGGCAATAAGTGAAGATAACAACGGAAATTTACTGGTAGGAACAAATAATGGAGGGTTAGCCGTAGAAAATGGAAATAAATTTGATTTATTTACTACCGAAAATGGTCTGCCTACCAATCTTATTTTTAATATTTATTGCGATAAACAAAACGTAATTTGGCTTGCGACCAATGCTGGTTTGGTGCGTTGGAAAGATAAAAAAGCCTTTGTTTTTGATGGAAGACATGGGTTAGCTAATGAGTCTATTTTTGATGTTGTAGAAGATGATAAGGGTTATTTTTGGTTTCCTTCAAATGGAGGAGTTTTGCGTATCAATAAAAATGAACTCAATTTATTAGCTAATGGAGAAAAAATAAATCTAAATTGGACTCAATACGACAAAAACGACGGAATGCGTACCGAACAGTGTAAAGGAGCGACACAATCTCTTATTTCTCCTCAAGGAATGATTTGGATTCCGACAAATAACGGTATTTTGAATATTGACCCAAATTTTTTGCCCATCAACTCTCGTCGCCCTCCTGTCTATGTTCAACGGGTGCTTTTAAATGAGGAACTATTTTTAGAACCCTTAAAAGTAATTGTAAAACCAGAACAACAGCGTATCAGTATTGATTTTACGGCTCTTAGTTTTCGTGCGCCTGAAAAAGTAAAATTCAAATACAAATTAGAAGGATTTGATAACGATTGGGTCATTGCAAAAGATAACAAGAGAGAAGCCGTTTATACTAATTTACCCAACGGAACTTATACTTTTCAAGTTATTGCAGCCAATAATGACGGAGTTTGGAACAATGAAGGGGCAACTATACAAGTAGTGGTTCAACCTCATATCTATGAAACTTTTTGGTTTATTGGTTTAGTTATTCTTCTTTTTGGTGGAGGAATTTGGGGATTAGTAACAGTAAGAACCAAAAGAATAAAAATGAAAGCTGAGGAATTAGAATATATTGTCAAATTACGTACAGCAGAGCTTCGCTCTACCAACGAAGAGCTAATCATGCAACAACATGTTGTAGATGAACGAAACAAAATTATTGAAAAGCAAAATCAAAATATTATATCAAGTATCAATTATGCGAAGCGTATCCAAGTAGCAATGCTTCCTACAAAAGAGCGTGTAAAAGAACTCCTACCCGAATCATTTATTTTGTTTTTACCTAGAGATATAGTTTCAGGAGATTTTTATTGGATAGAAGAGCAAAATGAAAAGATTATTGTAGCTACTGTTGACTGTACAGGACATGGTGTTCCAGGGGCTTTTATGTCGTTGATTGGCAACGATGTACTCAATAAAGTAATTGTCGATTATTCAATTACACACCCCAACCTTATTCTTGATGTACTCAATGAAGAAGTTAGTAATATCTTAAAACAAAGAGAAACTGATAATCGTGATGGAATGGACATAAATATTTGGATATGGGATAAAAAACTAAATACAGTAGAATTTGCAGGAGCAAAAAATCCAATACTATAT
>DAIUBX010000188.1:0-6244 GCA_036846465.1 Bernardetia sp. | reverse complement strand
GGATTCTCTAAAATAGGCGAAATTCCTGCTTTTTCAAGGTTATAATAATTTTCTAAACCATTTTTTGTCAGAATATCATAGACGGTTTGGCAACCTGTGCAGCAAAAATCATGTTCATCAAATTCTATCGGATTTGAAGGACAATCATCGCCACAATGATAACAGGTTATCTTTTCAGATTTTTTATTGCTTTTATTTTGTTGTAGATTTTCTGTTGCAGGAGTTTCTAATAAAATAGCCATAATCGTATTGATAAACAAAAAAGGTAGTTTAGATTTTACTCTACAAAATTACCTTTTAAAAAGGGCTTAAAAAATGAACTTTGTCAGCTTTTTGGGTGGTTTTTGCGTGGTTTTGACGGTGTTTTTTAAACTATATACTTTATCAATTTGCAATCAATTAAGTTGGCTGGATTATTTGGGTCTTTTACTTTTTCGTCTTGAATGCTAAATTCTGCTTTATTTATTGATTCTATTTTCGTCTTACTAGATTCTTCAAAAGAATTATATTTTTCTATTGGAATCACACAAATTAACTCAAATTCTTTATTGGTATTTGGAGTATGCAAATAACTAAATACTTTTCTAGGATTTTGAATTTGCCACATTCCTCTGATTCTTAAATTTGTAATTCCTAAAGCATCAACTCTATTTACTCTTCCTAATTCTTTTGTTTCAGCAAATTCTACATTGGGAATTGTGTCTATTCCTGTCGAAATAGTATTTTTTATTCTTTGATAAATTTCATGATTTGCAGCATAAATAGTTCCGTAAACCAACCAAAGAGATTTTAAGGTAGTATCTGTAGTATGTTCAACACAATAAATTAAATCTTTTTCTATCCATTCTTCACAATTTTTACAACTTTGTGTAATCATCGGACTAGAAGAGTGAATAGTTGATTTTGGATAAGAACTATTCAAAGCCAAATCACTATTTGCACTTTGTGTTTTCTTAACTTCAATAGCATCTCCTCCTTTTATTATAATATCAGGTGGATTATTTTGACTGCCAAGCCACGAAAAATTTTCACTAAACAATTTCATTCGCTCTTTCTCCTCATTTATATAAAACGAATTTGCAAAAGCATCTTTGATATAATTTTCTAGTGCGTCGCCTACACTATTTGCCCTATTTCTGCCTGTATAAAATGATTTGATTTCAAAAATAGGATTTTGAACAATGTTACAAATAGCTTCTAAAATATTTGTCATGCTGATAGTTTTTCTTGTGGAGTAAAATTATTTTTCTGATTACTTATAATCTGTTCTTTTATGCTTTTTGCTAAGAAATAAGCTAAATTAACAGGAACAGCATTTCCAATCATTTTGTAACCTGCTGCGACTTTTTTATAGTAAAAAATAAAATCATCTGGAAAAGTTTGAATTCTTGCACACTCTCTAACACTCAATCTCCTGTATAAATGTTCGTATTGAGGAACAAAAATGCGTACGTCTTTTTCTACAAATTCCATTTTAGGAGCTTGTGGATGAATAGGTGCATGTCGTCCTCCTGCTTGAATAGTAAAAGATTGTTCGTTCCAATCTCTCACTCGGTTTCTTGACATAAACATTGTTGAAAATCCTCCTATCATATATTCATGATTTGGAATTTTACATTTATTTCCATTTGTGTTATTGAGTTCCAAGGCTGGTAAAACACTGTCCTGCAAATCTGAAATAGCTGTTTCTAAAGTTATTTTTTCAAATGTTTCATTAGGAAATTCATATTTAAAATTCAAATCCTTTCTTATTCCGATAAAAAAAACTCGTTTTCTATCTTGTGGAACATTATAATCAGAAGCATTTAGCATTTTAAAAGATAATTCATAACCTAAACCTGCATTTCTGAATAATTCTTTTATTCCTTCTAATGCTTGATTGTGTTTTGAGATAAGCATTCCACTTACATTTTCGGCTAAGAAAAATTTAGGTTGTTTTTCTTCTAAAATTCGGATAAAATCATAAAATAATTGTCCTCTTTTATCTTTTATTCCTCTTGCTTTTCCAGCTTCACTCCAACTCTGACAAGGTGGACCTCCAATAATTCCATCACAATTAGGAACTTCATTGGCAGGAATATCTACAATACTTCTTTTATCAAGAACAGTTTGAGTATGATTTTTTTGATACGTTTCCCAAATTTCTTTATCATATTCGTTTGCCCAAATTACATCAAAACCTGCTTTTTGGAATCCCAAATCCAAACCTCCTGCACCTGCAAAAAATGAAACTATCTCCATCGTATTTTATTTTTTCTATCTACTTTAGTAAAATGAATCTATTACAAAGATAGAAATTTATACAATTTTGTAAGACTATTTTTTATTCTCTAATTTTAGGCTATAAATAATTTCTGCCATTGTCTATTTATTCATAAAAAATATTCTTAGCCGTTGTTTGTGTCCCCACAAACGACATAAAAAAACAGAACAAATGAAAAAATCCGTCTTAATCCTAAATGCAAAACTCATCAATGAAGGGAAAATCGAAGAAAAAGATATTTTTATAGAAAATGGAAGATTTAGTCGTATCGAAAATGATTTATCAAATCTAAATGCTGATACAATTATTGACGCAAAAGGACAATATGCAATGGCAGGCGTAATTGACGACCAAGTGCATTTCAGAGAACCGGGACTTATGCACAAAGCACAAATTTATACGGAAGCAAAAGCAGCCGTTGCAGGTGGAACGACTACGTTTATGGAAATGCCAAATACAAAACCTCAAGCCTTAACGCAAAAATTATTAGCTGATAAATATGAAATTGCTGCGACAGATTCACTCGCTAATTATTCGTTTTTTATGGGTGTTTCGAATGAAAATTTAGACGAAGTTTTGAAGACAGACAAGAATAACGTTTGTGGTCTGAAAATTTTTATGGGTTCTTCTACTGGTGATATGCTTGTCGATAATAGACAGGTTTTGGAAACTATTTTTAGCCAAACCGATATGCTTATTGCTACGCATTGCGAAGATGAAACAACAGTAAGAGAAAACGAAAGACTTGCAAAAGAACAATATGGCGACAATGTTCCGATGCACATGCACCCAGTTATACGAAATGTAGAAGCGTGTTATAAATCCTCTAGTTTGGCAATAGAACTCGCCAAAAAATACAATACTCGTCTGCATATTTTGCATATTTCAACGGCAAAAGAATTGGATTTATTTACAAATAAAATTCCTTTAAAAGAGAAACGAATTACGGCTGAAGTTTGTGTTCATCATCTTTGGTTTGATGCTACGGATTATGAAAAATTAGGTTCTCAAATCAAATGTAATCCTGCCGTAAAAGAAGCCTCAAATAAAGATGCTCTTTGGAAAGCTCTCTTAGACGACCGTTTAGACATCATCGCCACCGACCACGCACCACATACATGGGAAGAAAAACAGGGTAATTATTGGAATGCTCCTTCTGGAGTTCCTTTGGTTCAACATTCTCTTTTGATGCTTTTGGAGGCGTATAAGCAAAATAAAATTTCGTTAGAAAAAATAGTTGAAAAAATGGCTCATGCTCCTGCAATTTGTTTTCAAATAAAAGAAAGAGGTTTTGTCAGAGAAGGTTATTTTGCTGATTTAGTGCTTTTTGACTTAGAAAAATCAACTACGGTAACAAAAGAAAACCTAGAATACAAGTGTAAATGGTCGCCTTTTGAAGGAACTATGTTTGATTCCCAAATTACGCATACGATTGTTTCAGGTCATATAGCTTATCAAAATGGAAAATTTGATGAGAGTACAAAAGGAATGCGTTTGAGTTTTGAAAGAAGTTAAGCAAGTTATCAGTTGAAATTCAATTTCGCTCTGTAACTCCATATTTAACAAAAAAGGAATTTGATAAAAATCAAGTTCCTTTTTTGTTGTTTAAAACAAAAAAATCATTAAATTGAAAAGGCTATCAAACTTACATTACATAACTTGCCAATGAATATTCAATCTATACGTATTGTTTTTTGCTCTGTTATTTTGTTCATTCCAAAGTGTACTTTTTGCTCAGAAAACAGTAGATTCTCTTAATTACGAACGTTATAAATTTGCTTTAGAAGAATTAAAACGAGATTCGACAGATAATTTGATCACACTTGCTACTCAAACAACGCTGCGTTTGCGTGATGCACCTAATGTTGTGAGTGTAATTACTCGTGCTGATATTGAAGCCATGAATGCTAGAGATTTACTAGACGTTTTGCGTCATGTGCAAGGTTTTGATTTTGGAGTTGATGTAAATGGCGTTGTCGGAATGGGTTTGCGTGGAAATTGGGCACACGAAGGAAAAATACTTTTGATGATTGATGGATTAGAAATGAATGAACTTATGTACGGCACTACACAACTAGGTAATCATTTTTCACCTTCGCTGATTGAACGGATTGAGATTATTCGTGGTGCTGGTTCGGCTATTTATGGAGGTTTTGCAGAATACGGAGTTATCAATATTGTTACACGAGGAAGTGAAAATCTAAATGGTTTGCAACTAAATAATACCTTCGGAAGAGTACAAAATAATGGAGATAAAGTTTCGCCTCTTCGTCAGAATTTTACAGGTTCTTTTGGGCGTTCTTCGGTCGATTGGAAAGTTTAGGGAAGTGTTTTTAAAGGAAGTGTACTTCGCAGCAATCAAAATTTTACAGATGGACGGGGAAATACAACAGATATGAGTCAAAATTCTCTTATCGAAACATTTACAGCACACGCAGGAATTAAATACAAAGATTTAGAAATACGTGCAATTTGGGACGATTATAGAAACAATACAAAAATAGGATTTGCTTATGTTGCTCCGTATCGCTTTCAACGTTTGTTTCAAACAGGAATTATAGATGCAAAATATACTATTAAAATCAACGATAAATTTACGATTACGCCTCGTGTTTCTTATACTTTTTCTCGTCCTTGGGCTTTGCTGGATAGAGATACGCTTTTATCAAATGTATTTTCGACAGAATCGGCTCAACGTTTTCGTACTAATTTAATAGCAAGATATAATCCTAATGCGAATATGAGTTTTACCTTAGGAACTGAATACTGGCACGACGAAGCATACGATGATGTCGCTTTTTTTAATAATAAAAAATATATAGGTTTTGATAATTTAGCTTTTTTTAGTCAGTTTTTATTAAAAACAAAGTATGTAAATATTACAGCAGGTGCAAGATATGACAATCACAGTTTTTATCCTTCTACTTTTATTCTTCGTTTTGGAGTTACAAAAGCATGGGAAAAGCTGCATGTAAAAGCATTATATAGTAATGCGTTTCGTGCGCCAAGCGTTCAGAATATCAATTTGAGTATCAATCAAAGCATAAAACCCGAACGAACAGCCGTAGCAGAACTAGAATTAGGTTATATTTTTTCATCTAATTTTTCTACCACCATCAATTTTTATGATATTACTACAAAAGACCCAATTATTTATTTTGTAGCAAATGATACAGAGGGTTATCTAAATCAAGATGAAACAGGAACACGAGGGGCAGAACTAGAATTTCGTTACAAAGGAAAAAAGGGATTTTTAGAGTTTACGTATTCTTATTATACAACAGCAGGAAAAGAAATTATAAATACATTTGCAGTAAGTGAGGACAGAAACCAGCTTTTAGGACTTGCTCCTCAAAAATTGACAATTTGGGCAAATCGGACTCTTTATAAAAATCTAAAACTCAATACTTCGTTGGTTTGGCTCAGTAGTCGTTATGCCTATAATGCAGAAACTTCAGACGGAGAACTTATTTTAAAGAAATTTGATGCAAATACGCTTTTTAATATTTCTTTGATGTATAAAAATTTTTTGAGAGAGGGAATCAATATTTCTTTAGGAGTTCAAGATATATTTAATCAATCGCCTCCTTTTATGCAGCCTTATGATGGAGCGCATGCACCTTTATCAAATCTTTCAAGAGAATTTATTTTCAAAATAAATTATGATTTGAATTGGTAATCTTTTCAGTTACCAGTTATCAGTAAATTAGTTACTAGTAAATACAGTTTTCTAGTTCAATACACTGTTTAATAAGTTTTGTTATATTTTTCTACCGTCGTTGAGGCTTCGCCGTCAACGAGGATTAGTTCTCAAAACCTCAACGACGGCGAAGCCTCGTTGACGGTGGACTATAAAACACTTCTGTTTTTGCTAGATAATTTATTAAACACTGTATTCAATGTCTAGTCCTGAAATAACGTTACAGGTTTTTAGATAAATTAAATATAAATCAGGCAGTCTTAAGATTGTCTGATTTTTCT
>DAIUBX010000187.1:0-6283 GCA_036846465.1 Bernardetia sp. | reverse complement strand
AGAAGGCAAAACAGATTTATAAGGCTAACAAAAAATCAAAAGAGGTAATAGAATTAAATAGAAAAATAGCTCATAATCAGTTTTTGAATGGAGAATATGAAAAATCGGAGAACAACTATATCAAGTTATTGGAAGAAGACAAAAAGACAGGAGATAAAGGACTAATTTCTTTTTCACTAGGAAAATTAGCTATTGTAAGTAGAATCAATAATCCAGAAAACTCACTTAAATATTCTATTGAAAAATATAATTTAGAGGTAGAAAAAGGAAATAATTATGAACAAGTTGCTTTTGCTGCAAATAGTATTGGATATTTGTATAGACAATTAGGGCAAGAACAAGAAGCTATTGCTTATTTTGAAAAGGCACTTGAAGCTCTCAAAAAAATTGATAAAAAAGACGAAATTGTACTTAATAATTTGGGTGTAACTTATACAGCACTCAAAAAATATCCTGCTGCTCAAATACAATATCAAGAAGCATTAGAAATTAATAAATCAAAAAATAATGTTGCAGCGATTGCAGATTCCTATAATTATTTGGGAGCTAATGAATACTTGGCTGCCCATGCACAGGAAGCTAGAGTGCAAGTAGGAAAAGCTATTGCTTTGGCCGAGAAAAATAATCAACAAGCATCTTTAGCAGATTCTTATCTTCTTTTATCCAAAATATGGGAGTATGAAGGTGATTTTAGACAATCTCAAGAAGCCTTTAAGAAATATACAGACATTAAAAATAAGTTAGAAAAACAAGCCACCAAACAAAAAGAAGAACTACAAAGACAACGAACAGATGCTGAAAGACAAGAGAGCCAACTTGTGCAGTATGAAAATGGGCGAGAACAAGAGCGTCTAAGACTAGAAAAAGCACGTAGTGAAGCCGAAAAACAAGCAAAAGAAAATGAGCTTTTGAAAAGTGAAAACGAACTTCGCCAAAGTGAAACTCAAAATGCAATTTTACAAAGAGAACAAACCCAACAAGCTCTCTTATTGGCTAAAAATGAACTGGATGCAGCCAAAAGAAAGGAAGATATTCAACGTTTGGAGATAGAAAGACAAAAAAATAATTCAAAGCTAAGAGAACAAGCTCTTGAAGCAGAACAACAGAAAAAAGAAAAGGAAATTCTTGAGCAACAAAATCAACTAAAAGAATTAGAAAATGAAAAAGCAAGACTAGAAACATCAAAACAAAAGTCTTCTAAATACATTGCCTATCTAATTGCTGTGGCTGCCATTATTCTTTTTGGATTTGCTTTGGTTGCCTTTATTCAAAACAAAAAGAAAAACAAGAAAATTGAAGCACAAAATGCGCTTTTAGAGAATCAAAAGAAAGAAATTACGCAAAAACATGAAGAACTTCAAGCATCAGAAGAAGAGCTGAGACAAAACTCTGAAGAACTTCAAACAACAAACGAACAGCTTACACTTGTCAAGATGAGTATAGAGGAAAAAAATCTTGCTTTGGGAGCTTCTTTAGTGGAATTGGAAAATCAAAAGGAGATTATTGAGAAAAAAAATCATGATATTACTTCCAGTATCAATTATGCTAAAAGAATTCAGACAGCAATGTTACCTGATTTGGCGAAAGTAAAAAAGGATTTACCTGAATCATTTATCTATTTTCAGCCTAGAGATATTGTAAGTGGAGATTTTTATTGGTTTAGTCCTGTTTCTGATAAAAAATGTATCATTGCAGCCTGTGATTGTACAGGACACGGAGTTCCGGGGGCATTTATGTCCTTGATTGGAAATGATGTTTTGAATGAAACCGTCAATGTTAGAGATATACATGAGCCTGACAGAATTCTTCACAGCCTTCATATGGGAGTCGTAAATGCGCTCAACCAACGAGCGACAGACAACCGAGATGGTATGGATATGACACTTTGTGTTATCGACCAAGAAAATAAGCAGGTTCATTTTGCTGGTGCAAAAAATGAAGTTGTTTATATTCAAAATGGGGAAGTAATGCAACTAAAAGGAGATAAAATGCCTATCGGTGGGGAAAGACTTGATGTAGAGCGATTTTTTCATAAACAAACGGTTGATATTACTTCACCTACAACTTTTTATATGTTTTCGGATGGTTTTCAAGACCAATTTGGAGGAGATGATGGAAGGAAGTACATGAAAAAACGATTTAGAGAATTTTTAGTAGAAATTCATAACCAACCTTTTGAAGAACAAGAACAAATCTTAAAACTAGAGTTTCAATCTTGGCTTGCTGGAGAATACAGTCAGATAGATGATGTACTCGTAATTGGGTTTAAGGTAGGTTGATTTATTACACAGAAACAAATTACACCTATTTTTTCAAAAATTTATAGCAGATCTAAAATATAGGAAGCGAACAAAAATTGTTCGCTTTCTCTTTTTATTTAACAATCAAACACATAACAACTAAAATGAAACGTTCTTCCCTTTTTTCTTTCTCTAGTCTTTGGCTTGTCTTTTTCTTACTAATTTTTACTGGCTGCCGTTCTTCCCAAAACAATTCATCAGATTCTGAACAAATCATAAAACTTACCTTTCTTCATATCAATGATGTGTATGAAATAGGAGGTGTAAGTGGTGGAAAGTATGGAAATTTAGCACGAGTAGCACAACTTAAACAAGAACTTATAAAAGAAAACCCGAATACCTACTTAGTCTTATCAGGTGATTTTTTGAATCCTTCTGTTTTAGGAACATTAAAATTAAATGGAAAACGAATCTCTGGTCAGCAAATGGTAGATGTTATGAATGCTGCAAAGGTAGATTTTGTAACCTTCGGAAATCATGAATTCGATTTGAAAGAAGACGAAGTTTTGGAAAGAATCAACGAATCTGAGTTTGAATGGATTGCTTCAAATACATTTTATTATACCAAAGGTAATATTCAATCTTTTACTAGAAAGGGAAATCCAATTCCTACTTATGTAACACTAAAACCCAAAAATTCGAAGGGAGAAAATATCGAAGTTGGAGTTTTAGGGATTACTACCCAATACAATCAACCCGAATTTGTGCGTTATACTGACGAATACGAAACAGCAAAAAAAGTGTACCAAGAAATAGAATCAAAAACTGATTTTACGGTTGCTATAACACACCTTTTAGAAAATGAAGATGAAAAACTTGCTAATTTTGTTCCTCAGCTAAAACTTTTGATGGGAGGACACGACCACGAAAATATGAAGTTTACCTACGGACAAACCATCATGGCAAAAGCTGACGCAAATGCAAGAACAGCTTATATCCATAGACTTACTTACAATAAAAAAACAAAAGAGTTACAAATAGATTCCGAACTTAAAAGTATAGATAATTCTATTGGCTACGAACCTATTACAAAAGCAGCCATAGAAAAATGGGATGCGATTGCAGATTCTGTTTTTGCTGCACAAGGTTTTAGTCCAGACCGACAAATTTACAAACTCAAAGAACCATTAGAAGCACGAGAAGCAAAAATAAGAACCATACAAACTAATGCAGGAACTTTGATTGTTGATGCTATGGCGAGTGCTTTTCCAGATGCAGAATTGGCAGTTTTGGGAAGTGGTTCTGTTCGATTAGATGACCAACTTATGGGAATAATTACAGAATATGATGTTTTGAGAATGCTTCCTTTTGGTGGAAAAATATATCAATTTACTACCTCTGGAGCTGTTCTGACAAAATTTTTGGATGCAGGAGTGACAAACAAAGGAACTGGAGGCTATTTGCAGTACCAAGAAAAGTTGAAATTTGATACTCAAAAAGGTTGGTTGTTGAATGGTAAAGAAATAGAAAAAGACAAACAATATACACTCGTCACAAATGACTACAACTTGACAGGAAAAGAAAATAATATGGAGTTTATGAATAAAGATACCAACAAAGAAATCAAGAACGTAATTTCTTCTGATGATTTGGAAAGTCCACAGTCAGATATTAGAAAGGCTGTTATTGTATATTTAGAAAAATTGTAAAATAAAATATAGCATATCTTTCAAGGTACGAAGAATAAAAAGTAATGCAATCAGAAAAAACACCAAAAATAGAGAACACCTTAAAGGCGTTAGAAGAAAAGGTAATCAAAATTGTTTTTATCATCAATCCTGTCTCTGGAACAGAGCGAAAAGAGCATATTGTTACGCTTATTCATAATTGCTTGAAACTATCTGGGATTCAGTATGATATTGCGTATACCAACTTTGCAGGACACGCAACAGAATTAGCCAAACAAGCCATCGAACGCAACTACGATGTCGTGGTGGCAGTAGGTGGTGATGGTACAATCAATGAAATTGCACAAGCTCTCATTAAATCAAAAACAGCATTAGCAATCATTTCACAGGGTTCTGGAAATGGCTTGGCACGTCATTTAGGAATTCCATTGAATACAGAAGCAGCTATAAAGAGACTATTAGAACCAAAAAAAATACTCATTGATGCTGCAACAGCAAATGGAAATCACTTTTTTTGTACCTCTGGAATTGGTTTTGATGCTCATGTGAGTGCCTCTTTTGCTGCACGTACTTTTCGTGGTTTGGGTGGCTATGCGTATTTTACCATCAAAGAATTATTTACTTACAAACCCATCACTTATACCCTTGAGTTTGATGGACAAAAAATTGAACGAGAAGCATTTTTGATAGCCTTTGCCAATGCTACACAGTATGGAAATAATGCTTATATCGCACCTCAAGCAGATATTCAAGATGGAAAATTAGATATTTGTATTATCAAACCCTTTTCAAAACTACAAATTCCAAAACTCATTTGGCAATTATTTAAAAGAACACTTCCACAAAGTCAGTACGTAGAAACCTACAAAGCTGATAAAATCAAAATCTCTTTTGATACTGCCATTCCTGCACACATAGACGGAGAGTCAAGGGGACTAGGAACAACGATTGAATACAAAGCCATTTCAAAGGCTTTGACAGTTTGGGTGTAAATACCAAAATCCTAAGGGTAGGGTGTTTGGAATTTGAAAAATTTTTCCTGCAATTTTTAGAAATTTACTACACTATTGTATGTGTTTTTCCCCTTTATCAACGTCTGTTTTTCTTCGAAAAACGACGATTGCTAAGGGAAAAAATACGTTTTTTGTTTTATTTTACCTTAGCAATCGTCAATTATCGAAGATAATTAGACGTTGATAAGGGTAAAATAAAACAAGTAACTACTAATTTGACGTTAAATTATATTTCTAAAACTGTAGGAAAAAATAACTAAATTATAAACACCCTATCCTTAGGGTTTAAAAAAATGCTCTGCTTTTTATTCCAACAAAGACAAATATGCCTTATTTTTTTCATTCAAAATCTTGAAATAAGCTGGAGAAGTCAAATGTTTGAGTTGTTCTTTTGTCAGTCCATAAAGTTCTGCAATCAATAAATCATTTTCGGCTTGTAGCTTGTCTTTTTGTTTTTGAGTGGTGGGAATTTCTGATTTTTGTATTTTAAGTTTTGATTTTTTCTCTACTTTTTCCTTCAGTTCATCTAAGTTTGTATTATTAGCCAAATTCAATAAAAGTGCATTTTTGATAAGTTTTTGATAGCTTTTATTTTCTGAAAGTTCTGTATCAGTTGGTTGTGGAATGGGAAGACGCATCAAAATTGATTTTACAACATTAATATCTACCATAAAGCGAATTATAAAATCAACGACCATACTATTAAAAATAGCTTGAACAAATAAAACTCGTTGCAATGGAATTTCATCAATTACTACTTTTCCTTTTTCAAAAGCATATTTTTTGGCAATATGTCCAAACATAGAATGTCCAAAAGTATGATTGGGTGGAATAATTCCTGCAATCAAAGTTCTTTCATTGGTATTACTTGAAATTCCTCTAAACATCAGTCTAGGAAAATCTTTATCAAAAACTACAAACTGTTCTAGTTCTTCTTCTTCATTCAATCCCAAAAAGCTCAAAACGCTATTTTTCTTAGTAGAAAGTCTTTTTTCTAAAGGAATGTATTCAAAAATGTCATTTACTAATCTGCTAGTTTCTGTTTTGATAAGTTTTACTTCAAATTCTTCTTTCTTTATCCAATAATTCGGTGTTGCTAGGTTATTGCTATATTGATGAATCATTTTTCCTTCATACAGAATCATGTCATTTGGCTGTTCTTCAAATAAATCTCTATCAGCCGTCATGTGAAGTTCATTCCTAAAATCAATAAAATTAGGATTAATTATATCAAAACGCTTATAGGCATTTCGAATTATATCCAAATCTTTTTGGTCTTTGATTTCGAAAAGTGCATTATGAATAGGCGAAAGTGTATAAATATCTTCATACGGATATTCTA
>DAIUBX010000186.1:0-6290 GCA_036846465.1 Bernardetia sp. | reverse complement strand
AAGGTTCATTTTAGTTAAATTTTTGACTAATTGTACATTTCTTTTGTGATTGCTTTTTTCAATGGCATCTCCAATAGCTGTATCAATTATATTTCTTAAATCTCTATATATCTTTAAAGATTCAAAAGAGTCGCCATGTATTTTTGCATACTCTTCGTAAGTATTAGGACAAAGTTCTTCTAGTGTCATAATTGATTGTTTTTTAGTTTTTCTATTTCAGTTATTGATAATTTTGAAACTTCAGAAATATCTTTAATAGACAGACCTCGTTTTAATAAGTCTTCAGCCATTTCTACGTTTCGTTCTCTTACAGCCGTATCAATTACATTTTTCATATCTCTATATACTTTCAAACTATCTTGATACGCATATTTTTCTTGTTCGTTGTATTTTGTAATTTCAGCAATTTCAAATACTTTTTCAAACATACTTGTCTTTAATTTATCTGGAATTCTGTCTAATCTATGCAAATTTTTGAGTACATAAAGCCATTTATCAAACTGTGTTTCTAGTTCGTCTATCGTTTTATTGAACTTTGGCATTTCTAAATAAATGAACAGCAATTTATCATAAAAAACTTCTTTCGTCGATTTTTCCATTAATGCTACATCGTGCCTTAACTGGTCTTTGTGGGTATCATCAAAAATAAAATCCATTATAGAAATGGTATAAACGCCTTGTAATTTAAAATTCCATTCGCCTCTCTGTGCTTGTTCTTGAATGGGAAAAGTGGAATAATAAATACTTCTATCTTTAAAATAAGTCTGTTTTGCTTTTTGTAATTCTATAATAAAACGCTCATCTTTTTCATTTCTACAATACAAATCAAAAACAGCTTTTCTGTCTGTATCTCCTCGTCCTAAATTTTCATTTTTTAAAAATGTAATTTCTTTTATTATCCCTCTTTCTGTAAAAAGTTGATTTAAAAAATCTAATAACAAATCTTTATTTGCTTCTTCTCCAAATATTTTTTTGAAACCAAAATCAGTAAACGGATTTATATATCTCTCAGTCATAATCTTTGCAAAATGTAGTAAAAACTTAAATTATTTCTATAACGAAAACGAATAATCAAATTTAATCAAAAAAAATCAGCTTTTCCTCTAAAAAAGGCAAAAAACAAGGCTTCATTTTACAATAATCTAAACTTAATACCTTTATTTGCGTTCGATTAAGCGACTTTACTTCGTTCATAGATTACACAAACACAGCTAAAAAAATATTAAAACGTCTTTTCAAAAAAACAACTTATTATGTCAGAATCTGCTACAACTTCAGAACTTTATTTTACAGAAGAGTTACATATTCCTGCTGCCAACAAACCACGTATTGTAATCATTGGAGGTGGTTTTGCAGGATTGGAGCTTTCTAAAAAACTACGTTCTATTGATGCTCAAATTGTTGTCATTGATAGGTATAATTTTCATACTTTTCAGCCTCTTTTGTATCAAGTAGCTACGGCAGGACTAGATGCTGATGCCATTGCTGGTCCTTTACGTAAAGTTTTGAAGAGTGGTACTAGTAAATCTGATTTTTATTTTAGAGTAGCAACAGTTACTCAAATTCATCACGAAGAAAACAGATTAGAAACAAGTTTAGGCTTTTTGAGATATGATTATTTAGTAATTGCCAATGGCTCAAAAACTAATTTTTTTGGCAATAAAACGATTGAAGCCAATTCATTTCCTCTCAAACAATTACCACAGGCATTAGCTATTCGAAATCATTTATTAAAGAATTTTGAAAAGGCTCAACTTGCTCAAACTATCGAAGAGCAGCATTCTTTGATGAATGTTGTAATTGTTGGTGGAGGACCAACAGGTGTAGAAGTGGCTGGAGCTTTAGGAGAATTGAAATTACATGTTTTGCCAAAAGATTACCCCGAATTAGATTTTAGAAGAATGCAAATTCATTTGGTAGAGGCAAGTCCACGTCTTTTGAATGGAATGACAGATAAAGCAGGACAAAAAGCAGAGGAATATTTAAAAGAATTTACAGTTCAGATTTGGAAAGAAGTCAGTGTAAAAGAATTTGATGGAAGTAATGTTCAACTTTCTAATGGAATGACTTTGCCTTCTACTACGCTCGTTTGGGCAGCAGGAGTTACTGGAAATTTGATAAAAGGACTTCCAGCAGAAGCTATTTTGCAAGGAAATCGAATTATTGTAGATGAATTTAATAGAGTAAAAGGAATAAATAACATTTTTGCGTTGGGCGATATTGCAGCTATGGTTTCAGAGGAATATCCAAAAGGTTTTCCAATGCTTGCGCCTGTGGCAATGCAACAAGGCAGAGCTTTGGGAGATAATCTAAAAAGGATGCTCAATAAAAAGGATATGAAACCCTTTAAATATTTTGATAAAGGAAGTATGGCAACAGTTGGAAGAAACCGTGCTGTTGTGGATTTACCTAATAAAATGAGTTTTCAAGGTTTCTTTGCTTGGTTTGTATGGCTTTTTGTGCATTTGATGTTTATTATTGGTTTCAAAAACCGTTTTATAATTCTTACAAGCTGGATTTGGAATTACTTTACCTATGATAGAAGTAATCGTTTGATTATTCCCAATCAAATTACAGCGCAAAAAGAAAAAGAAGAATTGTATGTTTAAACTACTATAACTTATTAACGAGTAATTTATCTATTTTTTTTAACTTTGACAGCCCTTTCATAAGGCTGTCAATAGTTGTAGAGAACTATTGTCAGAGTTATTTCGGATTACCGAAAAACTACTGACAAAGTTTTTGCAAATACTCTCATTACTTGTAAACTAACATTCTAACGCTGCAAAACAATATTTTGTCTATATGCTTTGTGTAGTTCTTTTACCATTTCATTCCATTTTTCATATTCTGAAACTGGTAAAATCAAGTAATTGCTATAAACAGTATGTTTCAAAATTATTTGATCGGAAGAGCGAGTATATTCTACCGAAAAACCAAAATATTCTGAATCATACTTTTGATTTTGAGGTAAAAACTTGATAGCTGCTCCTCGTGGAAGTTCTAAAACATACACTTGTGTTTTTTCAAATTTATAATTTGCACTTATAGGCGTTTTTCTCAAACTATCAATTTCTGTATTTCTCCAAACAGGATTTAAGTGAAGGTTGATATAAAATTCACTATACAAAGCCTGCGTATGATTTGGAATTTCGTATTCGTAATTTATCTGTAAAGGCTTTTCTCTTTTGGTAGCCAACACTTCTGTTTTTTTGAGTTGTAGTGTAAGCTCATGAGGATTTAAAAGGCGTTTGAAGGCTTCAGTTTCTTTTTCCTTGTCTTGAAATTGTAGATAGGGTACTATCGTAGTTTTGGGAAAACCCTTCAAAATCATATTTCCTGTTACTATTACTTTTGCGCCTTCAATTTTTACCTTTGCGCTATCATAAACTATATTTTGAGAATAAGGAGCAGAATCAACATTCAAAATTTCAAAATTTTCAGAATCAATGGCTACTAAAGTCTCTTTATCTTGTGTGAAATAAGAAGGCATTCCAAAAATTTCTTGGTTTCCTGTTGCATCTAAAAAATAATTTTTTCCATCTATTTTTGCAACTACAATCATATGATTATCTACTAATGGAATAGGCGTTTGAGAATAATTATAAGGCAAATCTCTAGAACCTAACCACGCAAAATGCGCATCAATTCCTTCAATACGCAACATTGCCAAAAGTGCGCTTGCCATATCCTTACAATCTCCATATTTTCGCTTACATACTTTTTCGGGGTGTGCAGGTCGGAATCCACGCTCTCCATCTTCAAAAGCAATGTACTGAACCTGTGTAGAAATCCAATCAAAAATACTTTTGGCTTTTGCAAGTTGGTTAGTGTCTTTTGCTGTCAGTTCATCTACAAAATATTCTAATTCTGGAAATTCTTTTATTTTATCAATTTCTTTTATAAAAGGATAATACCAATCATACAAATCCTTTACAGAAGAAGATAAAGGAATTTTATTTAATTTATTTCCATTGTTTTCCTCATTTGTACTTGCTTCAACTATTCTATTTTTGATAAATAAAACGATATGAGGCTCATAATAACGCAGATTAGGCGAAGATTTCTCGTCAGTATATTTTGGTGCATTTTCTAAAGTCCACGTATATGTTTTTCGGTTTCCTTGTAGTTGCTCTGTGAAATTAATTTTGCTGGTATCCATTCCAAAAAGCTGAAAACCCATTTCTATATTATTTGCTACCGAAACTGAAAATTCTGCTTTTTGAGAAGGAATATAAGAAGTAAAGAAAAAACTACCCAAAAAACGAGGTTCTAAAAGTTCTTCGGTGTAACCAAGGTGAGTTTGAGTTCCTGCCGTGATATTGGAAAATAAAAAAACTTTTTCTTTAACATCATTATAAAAAACATCATCCGAAACAGCATCACGAGTTTGAAAATTTACGACTTGTTTTTTCGTTATTCCCTCAGCAGTTTGAACCAAAGAATAGGCATCAATATTCTTTACTCGTGTATAATCTGAATACGTAATTGCTTCTTGTGCGTAGGCTTGTGAATGCAGACGCAAATGCAACATACGTGATTCAATGTTTGAAATAATTTTGAAACTATCTTTTTTTGTATCAAAATCAATGTTTACTGTTTTGGTTCTGTACACAAAAACAGCTTTTTCTTTTGGATAAATTTTTCTATATTCTTCCAAAAGAGGATTCTGTGAAAATATTTGGTTATAAGAAGAAAAGCTGAATAGGAATAAAATAAAGAAAAATAGGTGTTTTTTCATGAATGGCTAAGTTATCAATTAATGTAGGATAGTTTTTATAATTATGCTATTCAAATGATTAGCCATACTTTTAAAAGTAGGAAATAGAATGAAATAACAATTTATACTTTTTTCTCTAAAGGTTTAGGCTGAAAGACAAATCCTTGTTCAGTATTTCTTTCTTCAAAGTCAATTTCTAATCCTATTAAGAATAACATATCTTTTTTCTGATAAATAATTTCTATTTTTTCGTCATTATTCGAAGGATTTTCTAGAAAATAAGAATCATCTTCTGTTTTTTTCTTATCAAACCCTAAGCGAAAATTTACACCACTACATCCATTTCCACCCTGTACAATCAAACGTAAGCCGTATTCTTTAGGAATACTTTTAGTTTCTAAAATAGTTTGAATATGAGAAAATGCTTTGTCAGAAATAGTAACAGGAATCATTTTTTTGAATAAATAAGAGAGAATGAGAAATTTGTATGACAAGTTTGTACAACAAATTTAATTGATAATTTTAATTTTTTGAACCATATCACCTTCTATTTTAAAATCAGCTTCCTCAAAATCAGGTGCGCTTAGTGTTGGTTTGTAGTTGGTAGAAAATCCATATCCTTCTTTTGGAATCCCAAACATATTGCTATCCATTGCATTATTTCCATTTTCATCGTGAAATAAGGCAAAAGCATATTCTCCAGCTTCTAAATCTGTAAAAGTAATTGTTGCTTTTTTATCTTTGATAGTTACTTTCATTTTTTTGACGGCCTTTGTATCATCTTTTGGAAAACCTGCTTCTCCTTTGAAAAGAGCTATCATAATTGTTCCTTTATCACTTTTGATATTCGAAACTTCTACGGTAAGTGTATGTTGAGCAAAAGCCCTTGTGGAAAACGCAAAACTAGCCACAAACAGAACAGCAAATACTGTTTTTTTGATAAACTGAGAAAATTTCATGATTTAGAACAAATTGAATAATTGAGATATAAATTAAGAAAAAAATGTATTTATAAAATACTCTATTACTATACCAACTATTTTAATAATTGTTTGTGGTATATGATTTTTAATAGAATTTTTGTTAATTAACTTAGTCTCATTTTAATAAGAAAAAAGAATTTTTCTTATTTTACTACTTCTGATATGTTAGCTTCTTCAAAAGAAGTCATATTATTTAAAAAATTGACAGCTGATTCTAGTAGAGGGTAGGCAATAGCGCAACCTGTACCTTCTCCCAAACGCATTCCTAACAAAAGAAGTGGCATCACTCGCAAGTGTTCTAGCATATAAGTATGTGCATATTCACTTGACTGATGCGAAAAAATCATATACTCTCTACTCTGTGGATAGAGTGCATGTGCTATCATAGCAGCCGAAGTCGCAATAAAACCATCTACCAAAATAACCATGTTTTGTGTAGCAGCTTCTAGCATTGCACCCACCATGTGAGCAATCTCAAACCCTCCAAAAGTACGTAAAACTTCAAAAGGCTTCATGTTTTTGGGGTATTTTCGGTCAGCTTGTTTCAAAAGAGTAAGTTTTTTTTCTATTCCTTTTTCGTTTAACCC
>DAIUBX010000185.1:0-6291 GCA_036846465.1 Bernardetia sp. | reverse complement strand
CGCTTAAATGTTCACGCTTTTCAGTTTGAAGCTGCTCGTTGATATCTTGTAAGTTACGAGTTGAGCTACGGATAAGTTCCTCTAAGTTATCGCTGTTAGAAGTAAGTTCTTTCAATGTTTCAGCATCAAAAAATTGACCGATATTTAGACCATTTGCAAGTTCTTTGATAGCAGAAAGATAGTCTAATACATCTTGGTTTTTGTTATAAATACTTGCGAAACCTAAGTCTGTACCATATACACCTAAGTTGAGCGCACGCTCATAACTATCTGTGTATTTACTAGCAGAAGACGAATTTGCAAGTTCGCTTTTTACATACTCTGTACCTGTTTCTTTAATAAGAGTGGTAAGTTCTAGTGGGTTAGGAATCGATTCGATGATTGATTTAATGAAATCATCTTTTGGGTTCATATTCATTGTTGCAGCAGTACTGAACATAAAGAAAATAACGCCTACAATACCAGCATATACTTTTGTCATAATGGCTATACGGTTTTAAAGTTTAGAATAAAGATTATTTTTGGAATTAACTTGTTTTTAAAAAACAGCTAAGGTTAAATGAATTGGAATGAAGTACTATTGAAAATATATTTTTGAGATATTTTAATAATTTCTTAGATTATTTAAAGAGATATATAGGGAATGTACAAATACATTACCAACTTTCTATCTTACCAAAGAAACTACTTGAAAAATGTAAAAATAATTATTTCTTTTTTAGTTTATTTTTAGCTTATTCTAAAATTATTTATCAATTAAATCAATTATTTGAGTGTATTGATAAAGTATTTTGTGAGTTTTGCTTAATTAAATTTTTAAAGTTATTAGCTATAATACAACTGTCTTGCCAAATAGGTAATTTATTAAAAAAGGTGTGAAATATTCTTTTTATTAGAGATGTAATAGCCTTGATTATCGATAAACTACTAAGAAATGGCTGTGAAAATAATAGCAAAAAACAGATTTTTTACGCCTTTAAATATGCAAGACTAATTCTCTACTATCTGCTAAATACTTAAATCTAGATTAAATCTCCAACCTTTACACCCAATACAATGATATCATCGGTCTGTTTTTGATTAGAAATTTTACTCCATGCCATTACTTCTTCATCTAATATTTCCATTTGGCGTTCCATTGGTTTTTGATGAATTTTATAAAGTAAATTTTTGAATTTTTTACTTGAAAAAACACGTCCTAATTCTCCTCCAAATTGGTCTTTGTATCCATCAGAGAAAAGGTAAAAAATATCATCTTTTTGAAGTTGAATTTCGTGTGTAGTAAGCTCTAAGTTTTTGAGTTTTTTCTTTCTAATTTTACTTACACCACCCAATGATTCCCTATCAGCTTTTATTTCTGTAAATTCTCCATTTCTAAAAAAATATAAAGAACGGTGCGCTCCTGCATATTTCATTTTTAGGCTTTCTAAATCAATTGTACAAAAAGCGATTTCCATTCCATCTTGACTATTGCTAGAGTGGTCATCTTGGTGCAATACTTTTCGGATATCATAATCTACTTCTTCTAAAGCAATGGCAGGTTCTATTTGTCCACCAATCGTTACGACAGTTGTTAGAAGATTGTTTCCTAACATAGACATAAATCCACCTGGTACTCCGTGTCCTGTACAATCTCCTACTGCAATAACTAGATAATTTTTTCCGTCTTTTTCAATTTCATCGAACCAATAAAAATCACCTGAAACAATATCCCGAGGTTTATAGAGAACAAAAGAGTTAGGAAAATATTTATTAAAAATATCGTGTTCTGGGAGTGTTGAGCGTTGAATACGCTCGGCATAGTGAATACTAGAAGTAATGGATTTATTTTGTTTTTCAATTTCTTTAAAAGCCTCTCCAAGCGCACTATTTTGTATCTCAATTTGGTCTTTTGAAAGCTCAATCTCTACTTTTTGTTCATTAATTTGTATATATTTTGACTCTATACGCTCATTAATAGCAGCTAGTTCAATGTTGAGTTCATCTTGTTCCCTCATTTTGGTTTTTAACTTATTTGCCATCTGCCCAAAACTCTGCGCTAATTTTCCTATTTCATCTTTTGATCTTATATTTGGAACGGCATCTAGGTTGCCTTCTCCCATTTCTTTTGCAGATGCTGTGAGACTCAAAATAGGTTTTGCAAAAAGACGAGCTACAATGAGAGCTATAAGTGAAGCTACCAAAATAACTAGAGCTAATGTGAATCCGATTTGTTTACGCAAATCATAAACAGGCTCATAAACGACATCTTTTGGTAAGGCAATTAAAAGAATCCAGTTGTTTCCAGCATAACTCAAATAACCTGATTCTAGGGTGTAAAAATGAATTTTATCTCCAAAAAGATGATATTTTTCTTTATCATGGTCAGCAAAATAAGCAAGCTTTTCCATATCATGATATTTTTCTTTTAATACACCATTCGGGTTTGTATTCGAATACAAAATTGTTCCTTCTTTATCCAATAAATCAATATCTGCATTTCTCATCAAGGAGTCAGTAGCGATAGATTCTTTAAAAATACTGTTAATCCAAGATAAATCTGCACGAGTAACGACTGTACCAACACGTGTTCCGATATCATTTCTCACAACGGCTGCAAAGTGCATAACAGGAATTCCTAATGAAACAGACTCTGAAATATCCATGGTTACTTCTTGCTGTCCTTGGTCTATTTTTTCCCAGTAGGTGGTAAGTTCGTGTGTTTTTCCGACGTTTAGATTACGAGAATCTGCTAGACGAAGACGGGTAGGGTCAAAAAAGGAGATGCTTTTATACATTCCATTTTTGAGTTGAAGTTCTTTTATACGGTCAGTTAGTTCAGCTTGGTTAATAGATTCGTCTGCTAAAATTGGGTCTTGAGAAAGTTGTTGGATATCGGTAACACGTTCATATATAAAACGATCTATATTGCCAATGGCAAAAGAAGATTGTTTTTCGATACGTGCTGTAATTTGTCTTTCTAATGTCTGACGTGATTCATAATCTACAAAGAAGAAAACTGTTCCTCCTGTAAAAATAACCATAAAAAGACACAGTAATACAAGTTTTATATATATATTCATTATTCAAAAGGACAATGTAATAGCAATTTTTTGGACGGATTATTCTATTTTTACCTAGTTTTAGTTAGACTAAGCAAATGGCTATGCAATATGCGTAAAATTTCTCAAAAAACACAAGGAATTTTAAAAAACAGAATTCTAATGATTACAAATAGATGATTTGAGAAGAATCAAAATAGGTTTTTAAAGAACTGAAAAATCTATTTTATTTAAGTTATACTTTATTATACTCAGAACTATGCTACAAATTCGTGCCTACTCCCTAAAAAAAAAGAGTTTTTATACCAAAAGGTTCTATTTTTCGCTCAATTAGCTTATTTTTACTATTAATCAAAAAAAATCAACTTTAACCATTACATGTTTATGTCTTCCATTACCAAAACACCGTTAGAATCACTCATAGAAGCCGAAAAAAAAGCAATTCAACTCTTTGCTGAAATAGAAAAACGAAATCTTATACAAACAGGAAAATCAGAAGAAGAACTAAGTCAAGAAATTTATGAATTAGCAAACGAACTCTTTGGAACTACTCGCCATTGGCATACACGCATTGTAAGAGCTGGTATAAATACGCTCTTGCCTTATTATGAAAATCCTCCTTTATTGAGATTACAAGCAGATGATATTTTATTTTTAGATTTAGGTCCTATTTTTCAAGAATGGGAAGCTGATTTGGGTAGAACTTACGTAATTGGAAATAATCCAAAAAAATTAAAGCTAAAAAATGATGTAGAAAGTATTTGGAATGAATGTAGAAACTGGTATTTAGAAGAAGTAGAAAAAGGAAATGAAGTTACAGGCGCACAACTCTATCAGAAAGCAACAGATTTAGCCAATCAAAATGGTTGGGAGTTTGGAGGAGAAATAGCTGGACATATTGTCGGACAATTTCCACACGAAAAACTATCACAAGATGATAAAATGCTTTCTATTCATCCAGAAAATCATGCTTCTATGTTGAGTAAAGATGCAACTGGAAATCCTAGAAACTGGATTTTAGAAATTCATTTAGTGGATAGAGAATTAGGAATTGGAGGGTTTTATGAACAATTACTTACTTACAGTTATCAGTAAACAGTTATCAGTTACCAGTTATCAGTTACCAGTTAAATACATTTTTCTAATAAAAAAACTGACTTTTTATAATAAAAATATAAAAGGTCAGTTTTTGATAACCGATAACTGATAACTGATAACTGATAACTGATAACTGATAACTGATAACTGAATTACTTAATCCCTCTAGCATTTAAAGCATTGTGATAGCGTTTTGCATTAGCTTCATGTTCTGCATTTGTTTTGGCAAAAGCGTGATAACCAGATAAATCTTCCTTTGCACAGAAAAAGATATATTCGTGATTTTCAGGTTTCAAAACGGCATTCAGACCAGCAATAGAAGGCAGACGAATGGGAGAAGGTGGCAAACCTACATATTTGTACGTATTAAAAGGCGATTCAATTTCTTTGTGTTTGTTCAAAACTCTTTTTATTGTAAAATCATTATGAGCAAAAACAAGCGTTGGGTCAGCTTGAAGTAACATTTCTTGTTTCAAACGATTGAGATACACACCTGCTACACGAGGTTTTTCATCAGCAAAACGAGTTTCTGCATCTACAATAGAAGCCAAAATAGCAACTTCTTTTTGAGAAAGTCCTTGTGCTTTAGCTAATTCTTTTCGTTCGTCTGTCCAAAATTTATCATATTCCTTTTTCATTCTTTCGACAACTTCTTCTTTTGAGTCTGTCCAATACATTTCATACGTATTAGGCAAAAACATAGATATGAAGTTAGCTTTATCAAAACCAAATTCTTTCGCTGTATTTTCATCTAATAAATAAGCAGCAAACTCAGTTGAATCAATAGCTAAATTAGTAGTTATCTTTCCTGCTACGTCTGGTAAAAAGCGTAAGTTTTCATTAAAAGTAACATTTACAGGAGCTTGATTTCCAGAACGAAGCTGACGAACAAAGTCAATCGTATTTGTTTTTGGAGTAAGAATATAACGCCCTGCTTTTACATTGTCCGCATAACTCATCCACTTTGAGAAAACACCAAAAGCAACAGGGTGCTGAATAGTTCCGTCTGTGCGAAGTTGTTTGGCAAGTTCATCATAAGTCATTCCTTTTGGAATATAAAGCACTTTTTCTTTTGCCCCTTTTTGTGTTAGAACAGAGGGAGTATATGCCATTTGATAAATGTAATAACTTGTAGCAATTACAAAGACAGATAAACCTGCAAAAATCCCTAAGAATATTTTATATTTTAGAGTTATTTTTCTATCTGAATTTTCTTTTTTGGAAGTAGCCATTTTAAATGTCTGTTTGTGTCGCTCGTAGGGACACGAGCAACGGCTATGTATTTTTTAAAATATCACTATATTATTGCTCGTGTCCCCCACGAGCAATAATAAAACTAAATCAATTTATTTTTTAATCTCCGTATTTAGATACCCTTTGCGACGGATAACTGTTTCTACAAACTTGATTTCATTTTCAGACTTGAAGATAGTGAAAGGGAAATACAAAAATTCAAATTTTGAAAGATAAAGAACAAAAGCATCTTCTCGCTTTTCTACTTTGATTATTTTGTCCCATTTAATTTCTGAACCTCGTTTTGCATCTACCATCATCATGATACGCTGACTATTAATGTCATACGCATATTTATCAAATAATGGCTTTGATTTTTCGTGCATAGTAAGTCCTTTAAATTGAATGTACCAAAAAAGAAGATACAAACCAGAAAGAACAAGCGAAACACCTAAGCCCCAACCCCACAAACCAAAAGCCAGAAAGATAAGAAAAATAGCTGGAGGAATAAACCAAACCCACCACCATTCTTTTAGGGCATTTACAAAAGAGATTTTAACGTAAATATCTGGGTCTATTTTATATTTTTTTGTTTTGACAATCATAAAAAATGAATTCGTAGTGAATTTTGTGAGTTGAGTATTATTTTAATTTGAGTGCAAAATTAAGGAAAATAATCTAAATCAGTTACTAGTTATTGGTAAATACTAACCAGTTGCTAGTAAATAAATTTAATTGTCCTGTCTTTTTTGTTTTTTTGTGTTTAGTGATACTAATACATGCAAATCAAAAACTCTAAAATGAGTTTTTGATTTGCATGTATTTTATAAAATTATTTTGACTCTTAACAGATTTTGTGCTAAGACTTTAAAACCGTACACAATTTTTTGTCTATTATTTTTGGTATTCAAATTTATTT
>DAIUBX010000184.1:0-6320 GCA_036846465.1 Bernardetia sp. | reverse complement strand
AATTTTTAAAAATCCAAAAATTGAGCTTAAATAAAAGTGTACGGTTTTAAAATTATGAAATAAGATTTTAACTATTTTTTATCAAAAAATACTGAAAAATGGAATGATTTGTCTGAAAAAATAGTTATATTAATGGACTATTAAAGTCATCTTAGCTTTAGCTCAAAACTTAGCCATAAAAAACGATTATTTTATCCTTTACTCTAAAATCACACAACCATGAGACATTTCCCATTTTCTTATCAAATGATTCGTTCTGCTGCTTATAATCTAGCAGAAAAAACACTTGAAATTGAATTTAAAGACGGTTCTTCAAAGAGACTACGTGACATTACACCACAGATTTATGCACATTTGATGAATCGTTCACTTTGTGAGAAAGCACTTTCAAAGTTTAGTCAGAAGCTAGTGACTAAATAATATAACTCTGTTTTGATTAATAATTTAAACAGAAAGAAGCCTTTACTAAAATGAATCAGTAAAGGCTTTTCTATTTTTATGAATGTTGATTTACTTCAAAGGGTCTAAATTTCCTTCCAAAACATCATCAAAATCATTTTTTGTGTGTTTCTCATAATTAGTTGGTTTATCAAAGGGACGTTTACCGATTAGTCTTTCCAAGTCAATTTGAAATAACACTTCTTTTTCTAAAAGCTCTTTTGCAATTACTTCTAAATGATTTCTGTGTTTTGAAAGCAACTCTTTAGTAAATGTATAAGCTCTTTCTACCATGTCTTTTACTTCTTCGTCAATAATTTGAGCTGTCGCATCAGAATATGGTTTTCCTGCAAAATCAGAACGCTGTGCATCATAAAATGAAACATTACCAATTTTTGCATTCATTCCATAAACAGAAACCATACTATATGCCATTTTTGTAATTCTTTCAAGGTCAGATAATGCGCCTGTTGAGATTTTACCAAAAATAAGTTCTTCGGCTGCACGTCCACCTAAAGCCATACACATTTCGTCAGTAAGCTGTTCTACTGTATAAAGAAACTGTTCTTTTGGCAAATACTGAGCATATCCTAAAGCTGCAACACCACGAGGAACAATCGAGACTTTAACCAAGGGATCAGCATGTTCTAAGAACCAACCTGCTACTGCGTGTCCTGCTTCATGATAAGCAACAATTTCCTTTTCTTCTGGAGAAATGATTTTGTTTTTCTTTTCTAGTCCTCCGATAACTCTATCAATGGCACTTTCAAAGTCAATCATTCCGATTTCTTTTTTGTTTTCACGAGCAGCAATCAAAGCAGCCTCATTACAAACATTAGCAATCTCAGCACCTGCAAAACCTGGGGTTTGAGCAGCTAATTTTCTAGCATCTATTTCTGGAGCAGTTTTCAGAGGCTCTAAATGAACTTTGAAAATAGCTTCTCTTCCTTTAATGTCTGGCTTATCAATACTAATTTGTCTATCAAAACGACCGGGACGCATCAACGCACTATCCAAAACATCTGGACGGTTGGTCGCACCCAAAATAATTACACCTGCATCAGTAGAAAATCCATCCATTTCTACTAAAAGAGAGTTCAATGTATTTTCACGCTCATCATTCGATCCTGGTTGTTTTCCACCACCACGAGAACGACCAATCGCATCAATTTCATCAATAAAGATAATACAAGGAGCTTTTTCTTTTGCTTGTTTGAATAAATCACGTACACGAGCAGCACCAACACCCACAAACATTTCTACAAAATCAGAACCTGAAAGTGAGAAAAACGGAACACCTGCTTCTCCAGCCACAGCTTTGGCAAGTAATGTTTTACCAGTACCGGGAGGGCCTACAAGTAAGACACCTTTAGGAATTTTTCCACCTAATTCTGTATATTTATTTGGATTGCGAAGAAAATCTACCACTTCTTCTACTTCTTGTTTGGCTTCATCTAATCCAGCTACATCTTCAAATGTAATTTTGACTTTACTTTCTGTATCAAATAAAGAAACCTTAGCTTTTCCGATATTAAATATCTGTCCACCAGCTCCTCCACCTGTCATGCGACGCATCAAGAACCAAAAAGCAACCAAAATAAGAATCAAGAACCCCCAAGTGAAAATAACTCCACTAAAATCGGCATCTTGTCCTACATCGTATTTTATGCGTTTATCAGCAGGTAAATCAGTTTGAAGTTTGTCAAAGTCTTCTTTAAAACTTTCTCCACTTGTTATATTCAAGTAATAATGAGGTGATTTTTCGACAATTGCTCCAAAAGGATTTTTTTGCTTTAACTCATTTGCATATTTTTCTTTTTTGAGAGCCTCCTTGGTAAGCGTAACTTCTACAATATTTTTATTTGTAATCAATTTTACGCTTTCAATATCCCCAGCACGAGCCATTTTATCAAAGTCTTGTTCGTAGGTTTTGATGGTCGTACTTTGATTAAGATACCATGCACCCAATATCAAGGCAATCAAAAGACCAGACAACCAAATTTGATAGTTGCCACCTGTTCCTTTTGGGATATTATTACGGATTGGATTCTTGGTGTTTTTGGTATCCTTCGTTTCTTTACTGTCTTTTTCTGTAGCCATTTATAAAAAAGTATATAAGTAGTATAATTAAAGATTTTCAATAATTTAATAAAAATTAAAGTAATGAAAACCTATTTTATATTTCGGTTTCTAAATTGTATTTAATCTATGAATCTAAATTATTGGGTTATTAAACCAAAAGTTAGTTCTATTGTTTGTAATCGTTTTATCAAAATCTTTATTATTCTGTGTATTACTGACTTTTTTAGAAAAAATAAAATTAATTTTTGATAAATAACATTCTATTTCAAATAAAAAGTAAAATAAAATATTTCAAAACTTTATTTTACTTTTTATCATTTCTCAATCCAAATTAGGAATTTGAGTAATTTTTGCATCTCCCCAAAGCTCTTCTAAGCCAAAACGATCTCTTTTTTCAGCTTGAAAAATATGAACGACTACATCTACATAATCCATCAAAATCCATTGACGATTTTCTCTACCTTCTACGTGCCAAGGGTCTTGTTTGTATTGCTTGTAGGTTTCTATTTCTACCGAACTTTTGAGTGCATCAACGTGCGTGTCTGAAGTACCTGTACAGATAATAAAATAATCTGCAATAGAATTTTTGACCTCACGAAGGTCAAGAAGAGTGATTGATTTGCCTTTTCGGTCTTGAAGACCTGCAACGATAGCCTGTGAAAGCATTTGCGAACTGACTGACTGTTTTTGAGTCATAGTATGGATTTAGTAATTTTAATTCTTTTGGTTTTAATTCCACAATTATAATAGAGTGGAATACTTTTATTTTATTAAAAAATTAGAGGAAAGCAGTTCACTTTCGTAATTTTATGCTTCGTAATTTAAAACTTGATTTGCATTCTCATTGTACATCTAAAAGTAGCTTTTTGTTCCAAAATTTTACGATAAAAATCAATAACAGATAAATTTGAAATCTCAAATTACTACTTTCTGTAAAAATGTTAATCAAAAATTCATTTCTAATTCGCCTACAAAGATACGGTATTAATACATAAAGTAGGTAAAATATTCATTTATGATGAGCAATTACAAAATTCATACAAAGGGACTTTTTATAGGACAAAATCAAATTTATCTGCCAAGCTGTCAGTCCACCAACGAGAGTTTGGCTTTTCATATAAATGAACAGAAAAAAAACGCCAAAAATCGCATTTTTGAAGGAACACTCCTTTGGACAAATCATCAAACACAAGGAAAAGGACAACGAGGAAACGCTTGGACGGCTCAAGAAAATCAAAATCTAACTTTTTCTATTTTATTAAATCCTACTTTTTTATCTCCCAAAGAATCATTTTGGATTACGATTGCTGTTTCTTTGGGTGTGCGTGATGCCTTAGAGCAGATTTTAAAAACTGATTTTACAGAAATTATTGATACGTTGAAGATAAAATGGACAAATGATATTTTTATAAATCATAAAGTTGATACCGAACACAAAGACCACAAAATAGGAGGGATTTTGATAGAAAATCAAATTAATTCAAGTAAAATAAATCAAAGTATTGTAGGAATTGGAATTAATATCAATCAAATTTTTGATAAAAAAACGGAAAACAGAGCCATTTCATTAAAAGAACTCACAAACAAAGATTGGAATAAAGAAGAAGTTTTGACAGAAGTTCTTTTTTTTATAGAAAAACGCTATTTACAACTTCGTGCAGGAAAAAAAGAAAATCTAAGAGCCGATTATCTTTCTCATCTTTTTCGTTATCAAGAATGGCATTATTACAAAGACAAACTCAAAAATCAAAAAATCACAGGACAGATTTTGGGAATCAATCCAGAAGGAAAACTAGCCCTAGAAATAGCAGGACAAAGTGGAAAAATTAGTTATTTTGAGAATAAAGAAATTGAGTTTTTGTATTAAGAAACGAACAACCTCAAAACCCCAATTCTCTTTCCAAAACAACTGAATCTTGTTGTAATTTATCATTTCTAAAATAAAATACACTTCGCCATTTTTTGTTTTTTTCTATTTCTGAGAAGGGGATTTGGTATTCTTGTAGGAGAAAAGTATTTCCTTCATCTCCACACATACGACAACTATTATAGCCACTTTCAAAAGCTAAAAAATTATCATAATTAGAATTGATAGTATAGGTTTGAGGAATAAAATCTTGATTAATATAACTAATCCAATCTATTGAAACGGTATCTCCTACTTCTATTACTTGCTTTGAAGGAATTCCTACAACATTATACATAGAAAAACACATGCAGAATGCTCCCATTCTACTTCTCATCATGTCTTTATAATAGATAGATATATCTAATAAACTACTCCATTCAAAGAATGTCAGTTTATCCTTTTCAAAAATTTCATTCAAGTCATATCTTATATAATTATTTTCATCTTTTAGTTTTAAAGAATCATCTGCTTGGGATGCTTTTATGAAAATTGAACGAATTTTATCTTTATTTTGAATCCAATTTTTACCTAATAAATCAGTCGAAATAATAGAATCTAATAAATATAGAATCATAGCTGTTTCAATATTATGCCTATCTCTATTATTGCTGTTGTTCAATGAAGTAAATGAGTTTAATTTATTTATGTTTTTCTGATTTATAGCATAATCGTTTATGCGTGAATTGACACTTTTAGAAACTTCAAGTTGTAAATCCATATATTTTACTTCATAATCCGTTCTCAGACCTTCATAAGTTTTTATTTTCAGATAACTTTTCAAAATAAAAGCAAGAGCTACAATAGAAACCAAAATCAACAGACTGTTTATAATTTTATTTTTCATTTGCTTGATTTTTTAGAAATAATTTTAAAAGGAACTTCAAATTGTTTTCTTTCTGTCCAATCCATTTGATTTAATCTTTTTTGAGGAAAAGAGGGAAAAATAATAGTATCTGTTTCTTTAATGAAAACGTGATAAGTTCTAGGATTTTTTAATTCATTATATACAGAATCGCCTAATTGAAAAGAAATATATTCTGAACTAATATATTTTCTACGAGCTATTCCATAATCAGAATAATATTTCGTATCAGAATGAAACCAATATACTTTTATAAGCATCGTTTGAGATTCATAATTTGGAATAAGTGTAGAATATCCTTCAAAATTATTAGAAACATAGGAAGTCGGAAATTGCTTTTTATTTTCTTCAAAAATTGAATCTACAAGGTGTATTACTTCTCTTCTCTGCCAAACTAAATCTAGCCAAATAGTTTCATCATTGGTTTCTTGCCAGTTTACTTTATGGAAATCTACCTTTTTGAAATCTGAATATTTATTAGTGAGATACCAAAAGTTATCTTCTATTTCTGATAAACATTTTTTTCTATAACCATTATTGTATTTGAAATCTAAGTTATATCTTTTAGCATAAAAAAACTCCCTTTCAAATTCATAGATAGATTGTAGATAATCATTATATTCTTTTGGAATATTTTTATAAAATGTTTCTTCGATAGGAGATTTAGGATATTTATCTAAAAAACCTATAGAATCTACCCAACTTGAATTTACTCTATCTATGAAACTTCTATTTTTGTGATATTCTCTATTTCTATTCTTTTCATTAAAATCAATGACAACACCTTGTGTTTCTTCAATAAACTCTTGATTTCTTTTCTCTTGCCAAAAATAAAAACACCAAAAAGCTACAGCCAAAACAGCCAAAAGAAACGTAGATTTATTTAGTTTTTGTTTTTTCATAGGGTAAAAATATATAACTATCTGATGAAACACAAAAAAGCGAAATGATTTTTAAAATGTGTCATTTCGCTTCTCTAACTCTTATAATTGCTATTTTAGTATTTCTTTTTTGATATAAGTTTTAAGA
>DAIUBX010000183.1:0-6335 GCA_036846465.1 Bernardetia sp. | reverse complement strand
CTCAAAAAATTAAGAAAATCATCACCAAAAGAAATTCCATCTGTATCAAAATCAACATCTGTTTCTAGGTGAGGGTGTGGAAAAAAACTCTCGATAGCACTATGGCTAAACAATCCAATGACAGAAAAAAGCCATATTCCGATAGAAATTGCACCCAATATTCCATAAACTAAGTTATAGGGAGCTTCTAAAAGTGTGATTAATTCGTTCATGGTTGTGTTTTTAGTAGTGTGTTTCACTAAGTAGCAAAATGAGTTCAATAAAACTAAATTAATTTTTAAATCTCCCAAACTACATTTAAATAATTAGAAAGTAGTTTCAGTTTTTGAAAGGTAACTAAAGTGCTTATGTTTGCTTTTACGCAAAAAATCAAAAGAAGGTTTTGTGTTGCAACTACCATTCCAATTATTATTTTACTAATACGCTCATTTTGAGCATATTGTTCTGTGAAAATATTTTAAGATTTGTTTTGATATTAGATTTTATAATGATAAACATATAGAGTATCTTACTATTAGCGAAAAGTATTTTTTATTTTTTGATAAAAAAAATCACTATGTTTAAATGAATTTTGCGATATTTTTAACTATCAATCCAAACCAAAAATGAATCCTGCACAATATATAGAACAAACCAATCTCAAACCTACTCTTGATGGCAATGATATTGAAAAATTAATAGAAGAAACACTAAAATATAAATTTATGGGCGTTTGTGTTCCTCCTTTTTGGGTAAAAAAAGTAAAACGAGATTTGCTCAAAACAGAAACTAAAGTAGTTACTGTTATCGGTTTTCCTTTGGGGTATAATAGAACAGAAACAAAAGTAAGAGAGGCAGAAGTTGCATTGAAAGATGGCGCAGATGAATTAGATTTAGTAATCTCAATGACAGGATTTAAGACAAATCCGTTTTGGGCAAAAGTAGAAATTGTAAGATTGGCAGAACTAGCACATCAAGCCGAAAAAATGCTGAAAGTAATTATCGAAACGGCTTATTTATCTCAAAAAGAAATCAAACAAACAGCTCTTATTTGTCAAGAAGCAGGAGCAGATTTTGTCAAAACTTCAACAGGTTTTGCAAGTACAGGTTTTTCCTCAACTACTGATTTTTATGCAGGTGCAAAGCTAGAAGATATAAAATTGATACGAAGTACAGTTTCGGAAATGGTAGGAATAAAAGCATCTGGAGGAATAAAAACCTATCAGCAAGTACAAGATTTTGTAAAAGCTGGTGCAGAGCGTATCGGAACTTCGTCAGGTGTGGAAATTATGGAAGAGTATCTAAGAATGGTAAATGATGAATTGTGAATGAATACAAATTCTTGATTGTTATCTTTTGAAGTATAAAAAAAACTGGTTCAAGCGTCGATACTTGAACCAGTTTTTTGTTAGCACATAGTACCAAGTTCAGAAGTTTAGTAATTCAGAAATTAACTGGTAACTGATTAACAGAATTCTTCATAAACAGCAGCTAAATGAGTTGCAATTGCATCGGCTGAACGTCCTTCAATATGATGACGTTCTACAAAATGAACCACTTCGCCATTTTTGAAAAGTGCAATAGAAGGAGAAGATGGAGGAAAAGGAAGAGCAAGTTCACGCACTTTATCAACAGCTTCTTTATCAACACCTGCAAAAACAGTCGCTAATTGAGTAGGTCTTTTAGTTGCTTTCTCTAACGACATGCGTACTCCCGGACGAGCTGCACCTGCTGCACAACCACAAACAGAATTGATAACCATAAGAGTAGTTCCTGATTCTGAAAGCGTTGTTTCTACTGCTTCTGGAGTTGTTAAATCTTTAAAACCTATATTTACGAGTTCGCCTTTCATTGGCGTAGTCAAATGTTCTGGATACATAATTTTATATTGATTGAGAGTTTTGTAATTTATTAAATAAAGTAGCAATTTGATAAATCAAATTGAAACCTTTTTTACATAAAGCCTAGCTGCAAACGAGCAGCTTCTGACATCATTTCGGCTTCGTAAGGAGGATCAAAAGTAAGTTCTACATGTACTTCTTTTACTCCCACAACAGCCTCCACTTTTTCTTTTACTTCGGCTGGAATTTGTTCTGCCGACGGACAGTTTGGCGAAGTTAGTGTCATCAAAATATGAACACTTGCATTATTTGGAACGAGTTCGACGGTATTGATTTCATAAATCAAACCTAGTTCGTAAATATCAACGGGAATTTCTGGGTCATAAATACTCTGAATGGCATTTATAACCCTATCTCTTGTCGAAACTGTTGAAGTTGTAATTTCTTTATTTTCCATTTTTTATTAAATCTAATACAAAATTATTCATTATAAATGGGTTCATTCGTAATTCGTAATTTCTAATTCATAATTTATTTTTAAACAGCTTGATAAGCAAGTGCATAAATTTTCATTTGTTTTACCATAGAAGCTAGTCCATTCGAACGGTTCATAGATAAAAGCTGACCTAAACCAATTTTATCAATAAAATAAAGTTCAGTTGTCAGAATTTCTTTTGCTGGTTGTTCTGATAGTACACGCATCAAAAGACTTACCAAACCTTTGACGAGTGTCGAATCGCTATCAGCTAAGTATTTTATTTGTATTTCATTATTTTGTTCGGACTTTTCGGCAGTAAGCCATACCTTTGACTGACACCCTTTTATCAAATTTTCATCTTTATATCCTTCTTCTGGTAAATTTTCTAATTTCTTTCCTAATTCTATAATGTAACCGTATTGGTCATTTTTGTTGTCAAAAAGTTCGAATTCTTCTATAATTTCGTCTTGAATTTGATTGATAGTCATAACCTTTTAAATTGTGAATGATTAATTGTGAATGGTAAATGAATAGACCATTATTGAAAAATAAAATTTATAAATTACTTGTACCTACAAAGATACGAAATTTAGAAGTTAGATTTGAGAAGTTAGAATTAAGTTTTACTACTGTACCCTACTATTTTTTAAAACACAGAGTTACAGAGAATACAGAGAATGAAACTTGATAAAGCAGCGAAGCTAAATACATTTTTTGCAAATAAAATCTTGTTAAATTATCTTATTCAAATAGTATTTTGTATTATTTGTAGTTTTAAATCCTTTTGCCCTTGTCGGTGTCACACCGACAACTTCCACAAAAACTGTCAGACAACCATTTTATTTTTATTAATTGAGCAGGGTTTATGTTTAGTCCACATCAATTCTGCCACTTATTTTTTTCTTAGAAAATGGTTTTCTAACTTTTAATGAAAATGTATGAGGAAGTTTGTCGTAAGGAGGTTTGAAACGGAATTTTCCTTTTTCTATTTCTCTCAGATTTGGAAAACAGTTGTAAACACTGTATTCATATTCATTAAAAAACTCTAGTTGCAAACCTTGTGAAAGTAGCGAATTGATAATTTCACTAATAGAGTGATTCCACGAATACGAAACTTGTTTTTGTTTGTGTCGGTCGCCTGTGTAAGATTGTTCTACCTCTTCAACAATCGAAGATTCATTAAAATAGGAGTATTGCAGCGCAAAATTATTTCCCCATTCATACATATAAATAACAGGGTGAAATTCTACCATATAAAAAATACCTCCTTCTTTGACATAACTAGCCACTATTTGAGCCCATTTATTCAAATCTGGAAGCCATCCAATTGCACCATACGAAGTAAAAACAACATCAAAATCGCCTTCAAGGTTATCTCTAAGTGAATAAACATCAGAAACAACAAAGTTTGCAGGGGTGTCTATTTCTCGGCTAAGTTCTCCAGCTAGTTCTATTGAAGCATCCGACATATCCATTCCTGTAACCTCTGCTCCCATATTTGCCCAAGAAAGCGTATCCATTCCAAAATGACATTGAAGATGCAAAAGTGATTTACCTTTTACATCGCCTACTTCATTTATTTCGATAGAGTTTAATGAATTTCTGTCTTTTTTGAATTGAGCAACATTATAAAAATTAGAATCTCGGTGGGCTTCTGTAAGTGAATTCCACATTTTTTTGTTTGCTTCTAAGTAGTCGCTAGGTTCTTTTTCTTGTTCTTTTTGATAGTCTTCGTATTCTTTATCTCTTTCGTTCATTTTTTTAGGTTTTTATAAGGATAGAATAAACTAATTTTGTATCAGTTTATTGGAATTAGTTGAGTAGCTAAATTTAGTAATAATTTTTTAGAAAAGGGAATTGATTTTTATTCTTTCTTTAACTCAATTATTTTAAATAAAATTCGTTTTGCAAAACATTTTCGTAAATTTGAATCTTATCCATCTAATAAAAAAAATCAAAAAAACTACTTCTTTATTCTACTTTCAGTTTTAATAGATTATGAAAAAATCAACTCAATGTGTGCATAGTGGAACATATATCGACGAAAAAACGGGTGGCGTAAATACGCCTATCTTTACTTCAACAGCTTACAGTTATAGTGAAGAAGCAGGAATTTTGTATCCTCGTTACTTCAATACTATAAATCAAGAAGTGGTTGCTCAAAAAATTGCAACTTTGGAGCGTGGAGAAGCTGCTCTTATTTTTTCTTCTGGAATGGCTGCCACTATGTCGGCACTTTTGGGAGTTTTACAGGCTGGTGATCATTTGATTTTACAAAATGATATTTATGGAGGAACACATTATGCCGTTCGTGAGCAGCTTTCGAAGCTAGGAATTGAATCTACTTTTGTAGAAGGACGTAAAATAGAAGATTTTACAGCAGCTATTCAATCCAATTCAAAGGCTCTTTTTATCGAAACGCCTTCAAATCCATTGCTTTCATTGGTTGATATTGCAGAAATGGCAAATTTTGCAAAAGAAAATAATTTGATTTCATTTATTGATAACACGTTCGGAACGCCTATTTTTCAAAATCCTTTGCGTTTAGGAATTGATGTTGTTATTCATAGCGCAACAAAATACTTAGCAGGGCATAGTGACCTTTCGTGTGGTGCAGTCGTAACTTCTCAAAAATTGATTGAAAAAATCCATCACGTAGCCTTTAATTTTGGTGGAAATTTGGATTCTATGGCGTGTTCACTTTTAGAAAGAAGTATCAAAACATTAGCTATTCGTGTCAAAACACAAGCCCAAAATGCTCAAAAAATAGCTGAAGCATTAGAGAAATTACCACAAGTTAAAAAAGTATTTTATCCCGGATTACCAACTCATCCAGACCACGAAATTGCTAAAAAACAAATGAAAGGTGGTTTTGGTGCAATGCTTTCCTTTGAATTGGATACAGACAAAGAAGGAAGAGCAAAGTTTGTTCGTAATTTAGAATTGGTTTGTAAAGCTCTCAGTTTGGGAGGAGTAGAAAGTACACTTACTGAACCTGTTTTGACTTCTCATTCAAAAGTACCTGTTGAGATGCGTGAAAGAATGGGTATTACTGACAATCTCTATCGTCTTTCTGTCGGAATTGAAGATGCAGACGATTTAATTGAAGATCTTACAAATGCTATTCAGACCTTGGAAGTTTCTAAGTTGGTAGAGAATCATTAAAGAATTAAAAGTAATCCAAAAATTCAAAAAAACGGATTCTTATTTTTTGGAATCCGTTTTTTAATTATCCTTTCAAAATCCCTAAAAACTTCTTTATTTTTTCGGTCATACTCAATTTTTTTGATTGAGTTAGATTTTTTTCTTTATACAAAATCGAAATCATACTTTGTTCTAATAATTCTTTTGGTGCATCAGCTTGAGCAGTACTGTATTTATTGACAGAGTTTGTCAAGCGAATAACTTCATCTAAAGGTACTCCCAAAAGAACAGCAATTTGAGTAATTGCAGATCGCTCTTCGGTTGCTACTTCATCATCAGAACGAGCAATGACCATCAAATCAATTAATAAAATTTCTCTGAGAGGGCTTCTAGCTATATTTTGGGTGCAAAGTTGTATATCTATATTTGTTGGTTGGCGAGAATAAGAAGCGAGTAGTTGTTGATCTTCTTCTGAAAGTTGAGCTACTTCTGTTATTTTATCTAAAAACATCACTTCGTCATCAGATAAATGATGATCGCTAAAAGCAATAAAGATAACTAATTGAAGGTAAGCTAACTTTTCCTTTGCACTGCAATTTTTTAAAATATGTTTGAATGTATCCATTGAGTATGACTAAATATGCTGACTAAACTATTTTTATACAAAAGTAAATAAATGAAAAAATGAAATTATGAAGCAAAATAGAAAAAAAATGACGATTTTTGCCAAAAATAATTCTTTATACAATCATTTTTAAATCACTGATGCAGCAATTTAACTCAAAAAATAGTCTAATTACTAACTACTATTTATTTTTAAAGAAGTTTTAAAGAATTATTACTGAAACCAATTTTATAAAATTAATTTCCTGTTTTGATCATTTTAAAAAAAT
>DAIUBX010000182.1:6113-6379 GCA_036846465.1 Bernardetia sp. | reverse complement strand
AAAGCTATATGTAGATAAAATCCTGCAATTTTTTGAGTAGAAATAAAAGAAGGATTGTGAGCTGTCAAAAAAGCCGTTTGAGTAATAGGCTTCCAAAAATAAAGAATAAAAAACTGGTCTTGCCAAACAAAATAATTTTTGATTTTTGGTAGAAATTCTATTTCAAGTATTTTTTGATTTAATTTCGTAGAAAATCCTAAAATAAGCCCTAAAATAGTCAAGAAAGTAGCCAAAATAGGAAGCCAAATTTTGAAATCAGAAGGAGT
>DAIUBX010000182.1:0-6103 GCA_036846465.1 Bernardetia sp. | reverse complement strand
AGGATGAAACGAAAAAGTAACCCAAAAACTACCCATAAAAAGCAAAACCAAAGGCAAATACCAAAGCCATTTTTTAGAAATGGAATTTTGTTTGTGGACAGTTTGTAAACTATCCTCTACATTGAAAAAAATTGATTGTAATTGCCTTCCTCCATAAAAAGCAGTCAGAAAAGTAGCCAAAAACAGTCCAATTCCAATAAAAAAATGAGTTGATAAGGTTTCTTTCAAAATCCATTCTTTAGACAAAAAACCAGAAGTAAGAGGCAAACCAACCAAAGCAGCCAACGCAAAACCATAAATGACAAAAAAGAAAGGTAACTTTTTATAATTATCTTTTTCCATTTGAGTCATTTCTTTTGTCTTGTTTTTTTCTATCAAAAATCCTGCACCCAAAAATAGAGTTGCCTTGAAAAAAGCGTGTGTAAAAAGATGCAAAACGGCTGCTTGATACGCACCCACACCAACTGCAATCGCCATAAAACCAAGTTGAGAAACTGTCGAAGCTGCAAGTTGTTGTTTTAGATTTGTAGTAAAATAAGCCGAAAATGCCGAAAAAAGAGCTGAAAAAAGAGCAATCCAAACTAAAAATTGTGCAATGATTTTGACTTCTTCAAAGACAAATTCCATTCGGATTAAAAGATAAATTCCTGCTGCAACCATCGTGGCAGCGTGTAAAAGTGCAGAAATAGAAGTCGGAGCTTCCATTGCATCAAAAAGCCAAGTAGAAAAAGGAAATTGACCAGATTTGACAAAAGCAGCCAGTAAAATTCCTATCGAAATAATAACTTTTGTAGAAAAAGGAAGCGAAACAAAAAGCGTTTTGAGTTCGGAAATAGAAAGTGAATATTTAAAAAGCAAAGCTATTGCAATAAGCAAACCCACATCACCAACACGATTAAGCAAAAAAGCCTTTGTAGAAGCACGAGAAGACTTTTCTGTTTTGTCAAAATCAATCAAAAGAGAAGAAGCCAAACCCATCAGTTCCCAAAAAACAAAAAGTAAAATCAAATTATCTTGAGCCAAAAGAAATTGCATCGCAAAGACAAAAAGTCCCAAAACTCCATAATAAAAGGTTTTTTTCTTCTTTATATAAACCAAAGAATAAATATGAACAGAAAAAACAATAAGGCTAACCAAAAATTGAAAAAAAGCCGTCAGAGAATCTATTTTTATCAAAATATTTATTTCTCTTGTTCCTGTATTTGCCAAAAAAAATGAATCTTCAATTACTTTGCCTGTATTGAAAATCTCAAAAAGTTGTGTACTAGTAGTTAGAAGTGCAAAAAAAGAAAAAACAAGGGCAGTATATTCTATTATCTTTTTTGAGTTTGGGTTTTCTGTTTTTATAGATACAGAACTCAGTAAAGAAAATAAAAAACTAAGAAGTGGAAAAAGATAGACTAAAAAATAAATAGGATTCATAGCACAAAAGTAATCAAATCTATATTTAAACTAGAGGTTTGTTTAGAATAGATTTTTTACACAGACTAGGAGGTCTGTAATACAGTTTTTTACTTAACCAAAAATTTTCCTCTCTTGATTACTTCGCTATCCGTTTGAAGAATCCAATAATAAATTCCTTTTTCAAGTTGTTGTTCTAATTTAAAAGGACTTTCAAGATTTTCGTATTTTGTGGTTTCTTTCTTTGAATTAATTATTTCCAAATAAATTTCTTCTTCGCTAGTCCCAGTCCATTCAAAAGTTAGATTTTTATTATAATTTTCTACAAAAATAGCTGGAGATTGTAGATTAATCGAACTACGAGTATTTTGATTTAACCTATTTTCTAGCTCTTCGATAGGTTGATAGGCAAGTAAATTTTCTTTTTCTGATGTAGAAATAGTTTGTTTTGTAGCTGTATTTGTGTCGTTTTCTTTACTCTGATTTTGTACAATTACCTCTTTACTCTCATTTGAGAACAGAGAATTATCTTTTGTTTTATCAAAAGCATCAGCAGGATTAGTCTCTACTTCTACGAGTGTAGGAGCTGTTACTTCTGCCTGTAATGCTTTTTCATTTTGTGTATCAATAAGCTGAGTAGCAACTATAAAAACACTTGCACCAATCGCAATAGCACCAAAAAATACGGCAGCCATTTTATAAATTGACGGCTGATTAGACTGCGCTATTTTGCGCTCCCAGTTTTCTTGTTGTTCTGTTTTTTGCTCCTTGATTTTTTCAAGTTCTTGGCGTAGTTGTTCTCTTCTGTAAATGCGTTCTTGTTTCATATAATCAACATCATTTTTGGGTTCTAATAAAAAGTCAATATTTTGCTCTTGTTTTCTCTTCAAAAGGTCAATAAGTTTTTTGTGCTTATGCAACTCTTCTTGCAAAACAGGGTCATTTTCCAGTCTTTTTTTAAATTTCTCTAATTGTTTAGGAGAGAATCTACCTTTCAGAAAATCTGAAATGAGTTGCAAACGCTCCAGTTCTTGGTTGATATTTCCCATTGTTCATACAAACAAAGTTTTGTAGTTTACTTTTAAATCATAACCCTCAATTATTTTGGTACTGATTGTTATTATTTTATTTTTTAACATAAATACTTACTTATCTCAAAGTAGCTATTTATTTTTTAAAGATACAAATTATAAAGACAAATTAGATTAATTTCAAAGCAAAAAACTGACATTAATCTTATTTTATCTACTTAAAATCAAATTTTACTTCTATTTACTCTTGATTTAGACACTCAAAGAAAATTAGAAGTATCGCTATCACTAAGAATAATAACAATATCTTGTCCATTTTTTTTAAATCTTTCTTAAGCACTCCAAAATTTGCTCCTCAGAAATAGAAATATCAAAGGTAGCCTTTCCAATTTCTTCTAAAACACAAGTAAGAATCGTATTTTGATTATTTTTTTTATCTTGTTTTGCCCATTTAATTATTTCTTGTAGAATATTATCTTCTTGAATAATTTTTCTGAAATCTGTAATTGTATCTTCAAAAACAGAAGAGATATAACTTCTAATTTCTTCAAAATCAGTTTCTGAAATAAATTTTTGATTAGGATACAACTCTGCACACAAAAAAGCTGAAAAATAACTTTCTGCTATCATTCCGAGTGCAATAGCTTCTCCGTGCAGAAAAACAGGTTTTTTATTACTTTCCTTTTTATTTTCTTCAATAAAATAAGATTCAATGGCGTGTCCGATAGTATGACCAAAATTCAGAATTTTGCGAAGTCCTTTTTCAGTTGGGTCTGCTTCCGTAACGTGTGCTTTTAGGGCAACAGAATAAGCAACGATTTTATCCCAAGAATTATTTTGAGCATCTACTTCACTTTGAGTTTCAAAATTATTTTTAATAATCTCATTTTCTTTTAGGAGATTTTGCCACGCTTTTTTATCTGCAATAAGTGTATGTTTTATTACTTCTGCAAAACCTGAGCGAATTTCATTTTGAGGTAATGTCTTCAAGAAAGGCGTATGAATCCAAACTTTTGAAGGTGTTTGGAAGAGTCCAATATGATTTTTGAAACCGTTGAAATCAATTCCTAATTTCCCCCCTACACTAGCATCTACTTGTGATAAAAGCGTCGTGGGAATCTGAATAAAATCAATGCCTCGTTTATAGGTAGAGGCGCAAAAACCTCCCATATCTCCAATAACACCACCACCCAAATTGAGTAAAATAGCTTTTCTATCAAAATGATTTTGAGTGAGTTCGTACCAAATATGCGCACAAGTTTCTAGTGTTTTATGCACTTCTCCTGATGGAATTTCTATTAAAAGAGGTTTTGGAAGTTTGGTATTTTCGAAGACCTTATATAAAATAGGGTAACAATCTCTCTTTGTATTTTCATCTACCAAAACAGCAACTTGCCTATTTTGAAGTAATTCAGTGATATTCTCTAAAGACTCAAAGGTAATATAAGAGGGAAGAGAAGTAGATACGTCTAGCATTTTTTTGGAAATGAAATGATTTGAAAATACTGTAACTGATTAGCGAGTGATTTGGCTTCGCCGAGCTATCGGTTTTATGATGAAATACAGGATAACTGAAAGTCGGCAAAGTCAAATATGAATTGCTTTTTTGATGGAATAATCAACAAAATTTACCATTCATAATTAACCATTCCCTTCCAGTTCTTCAATGCGTTTTTGTAGTTCTTCTTTTTCAGAGTTATGCTTGGCAATTAATTTTTCTAACATACTTTTTTGAGCTTGTAGCGCATATTCTGAGCGTCTTTTTTCTGCATTTTTACTATCTTCCATTTTTGTAGTCTGTTCTTTAATTTTTGCTTCATTGGCTTTGAGCTGTGAAATATCACTCAAAACAAGTACGTAACGTTCAATTATTCCCGAATTATTGAAAAGAGCAACACCAATGGCTTGAATCCAAATTTCTTCTCCTATACGATTTAGCATAGTAGTTTCGGCTTTCCAAATTGCACCTTGTGCCATCGTATTAAAACCTTGTTGTAACTCACCCTCTTGTGCAAAAATACCAAAGGCAGAACGCTCTAAAAGAGTAGATTTTGAATATCCTAAAATATCAACTGCCAAATCATTAATTGTTGTAATATTCTTTTTATAGTCTAATTCTAATAGATAAAAACTAGATTGAATAAGTTCATTTCTGTACTGTAATTCTTTCTGCACCCTTCCCATTTCTTCCTGTGTCGCCTGTAACTCTTCCATATTTTGGCGCATTTCTTCCTCTTGGGCTCGTAATTGCTGAGTCATTTGATCAGATTCTTCCAACAGTCGTTGCCCTGTAATATTACTTTGCAAAATAGAAAGTGTTGCAGCAACTGTTTCTCCTATTATCTCCAAAAATTCAATTTGATAGGATTCGAATTTCTTAAAAGAAGCAATTTCTATCATTCCATACACCTGCTTATTCAAAAGCATCGGAACAATCAAAACCGAACGTGGATTTGCTTTTCCTAATCCAGAGGTAACAGCAACATATTCTTTTGGTACATCTGTTAGGTGCATCGTTTGTCCTTCTTGCCAAGCCTGTCCTGTCAAGCCTTCACCTAACTGAATGGTACTGTCTAAAAAACGTTTTTTATCCCACGCATAATACGCCATCAATCTCAACTGCTCGTGTCTGCCCTCTTGTTCTTTCAAGAAAAAACCACCTTGATTGGCTTCCAAATATCTTACTAAAGCAGTAATAAGTTCGTCTGTAATTTCTTCAAAAGAACGATTACTATTTCTAAGAATATCAGAAATAAGCATTGTACCTTCATTTTTCCAACGTCTTTCTTTTGCACTAAGCTCCGTTTCTCTTAGGTTATTACGCATTTTGAGAAGTGAGTTTCCTAAAATATCTCTCTCAGAAAGAGGCGTAAATTCGGATTGATAGTGTCCTTGTCCGATTTCTTTGGCAAAATCAGAAGTATCTTTTAGTCCCATAATTAAGATTTGAAGAGCCATTTCCATTTCTCCAATTTCATCCACTTGACTATTGATAGTATCACCTTTATATTTTTCGAAACGTGGTAAAACTCCTTCACTTAATTTTTTTATGCTGTCTTTAATGACTTTTATACGAGAAATAATACTTTGAGCTAAGAAAAAGGCAAGTGAAAATCCTAAAATAATTGCAATAATACTTACAAAAATAGTTTCATTACGAAGCGTAACCGAAGCACGATTGACGGCATCTTGAGTTTGCTGCCCTGCTATTTTTTTATTTTCGATCAATACTTCTAAATCCATCTTTATCTGCTCAAAAATGGTATTTAGATTTTGCATTTGATTCTGAAAGCCAGTTTCTTGTACCAAAAGATTTTTTTCAGTAGCATTTTTATCATTCAATGAAGAAATAATACGCTGTTCGATGCTGTGCATACTATCCATTGCAATAAATGTATTATTGAGAATCTCAAATGAAGTTTCCTCATCGTCTTGCCAACCCTCTGAAAGAGAAATGAGTTTGTCTTTTACGGCAGGATACGTTTTACTTTGAAGTTTGCGAAGAGAATTTTTGGCTGCATCGTTTTCACTTTCACTCTGAAAATAAACATAACTTGTAATCAGTCGCATAGAATTATTAGAAAGGCTGCGAAGCTCCTTCAAATTTTCAACAGAAGGCTGAACCACTTCTGTATATTCATATATCTGCGCTACATTTTGATTGAGCTGCA
>DAIUBX010000181.1:0-6385 GCA_036846465.1 Bernardetia sp. | reverse complement strand
GGGGAAAAACACGCTAAAAGGTGAAAAACATCCAAATTAGATGCGATTAACCTAATAATTTTGGTAGTTCTCAAATGCTTTAATAAAATTTATTACCTTTTCAGGTTCTTTCACTCCCACATTAAGACGTGTAGAAACTGAAGGAACATTGTATCCTCCTCTACCGCTTTCAAATTCTCTAAACATCGTATTTTCTAATATTGAACCTTTTTTTTCTTCAAGAGTCATTGTGGCGTTAAGGTTTCCTTTTCTCATTTTTAAAGAAACCGTTTTCATATTCATAATAAAAAAAGATTCTTGTTCGCAGTCTTTACAATGTAATAGTAGTGCATTTTTTTTGCTTACTTTTTTTTCTTTACACCATTGTTTTAGTCTTTTTTTTGCCCAGTCTTTGTAATTTCCTGTATTATTTTCATTTAGTTTATAAACAAAAAGACCTATTTTTTGAGCAGCTTCTCTAAATGCCTCCCAATCCCTTTGTTTTTTGGTTTCAGAGATAAAAGAAGTGAAAAATAGCACCACGATTCCGATACATAAAATAGTTTTCATAAGAATTGTCGTTTTGGCTTTTAGCCATTCATCTTTACTTGTAATTTTACTCATACGAATTACTCTCAAAAACTGGATTTTCTTTTCTATAAAAAAACATATCCATTTGCCAAAGCATATTGTCTTTTTTTCTTCGCATAATGTCCACCAAATCAGCACAATAAAAGCCTTTTTTATCTAAATACTGACAAAGTTCGTAAAAACGAAGACTATTTTGTGAAGCATCAGAATCGTTTTGGACAATCTGAAAATTATATACTTCTATTATCAATAAATCAGCTTTTTCTAATGTTTTTGTAGCTCCTTCCAAAATAGGAATCTCAAAACCGTGAGTATCTAATTTTATACAAAAAGGAGGTTTTAAGTTGTTCTTTTCAACTTGCAAATCAATCGTCGTAACAGGAACGGTAATGCAGTTTTTTTCTAATTTTTCTTTGGAAGCCAATCCTGCATGAAGGTCAGAAGCATCAAAATAAATTTCACCTTCAGCATCTCCAGCAGCAGCCATACAAATTGAAATATTCTTGTTTTTTGATTGATAATACTCTAAATCCTTACGGTGTCCTTCTTGTGCCTCAACGAGTAAATAATGAGAATTTGGGAAGAATTGCATCGCTAGTTCTGTCCATCTTCCATCAGAAGCTCCTACATCTATAAAACTTTTTGGAGAGGTGTGTTTTGAGCTGCGTTCTAACCCACCAGTCATTGTGAGCGAATTTCGGTCTATTTTATCAATATGATAGCCTAATTTATTGATAAAAGATTTGAGGGAGCGTACTAATTTTTGTTTCAAGTTAGTTTTTATTATTTTTATAGATGGAAATGAATATGCAAAATTAGGAAACCCTTTTTCAAACTCAAAACAGAAAGAAGGTTTGTTTATTTGATTTTAAGAATAAAAATTACACATAAAACTAAAATTTTATAAAATAATAGTGGATTTTTACCATTATTTTAAGCAACTTTGTCAGTTGAGAAGGATATTTACCTAAATAAAGTTATTCTCTTTCTATTTTATTCATTTTTTGCGTTTACTTTTGTGAATTTTTACAAAGAAAATATAATTTTTACCCTAAAAACACTCAATAAAACACTCTTTTTACAAAACAAATCTACAAAACGCTTCTTGACGTTTTTGAATTCTCTAGTTTTGATAATGAGTTGTTTTGCTGTGCAGAGTATATTTTCTGTTTCGTATGCACAAAATAATATGTCTTTCGAACATATTACTATTGATGAGGGACTTTCTCAAAACACACCGAATGTTTTTTTCCAAGATTCTCGTGGCTTGCTTTGGATAGGTACACAAGATGGACTCAATATGTATAATGGAATTAAATTTCATCATTACAAACGTGCCGTAGATAATGTTAATTCTATTTCTGACAATCTTATTCTTTGTATCACAGAAGATAAACAGGGTAATATTTGGATAGGAACAGAAGGAGGATTGAATATGTTTGATTTTTCAAAACAACATTTTACTAGATATAGAAACAATCCTATTGATGAAAGTAGCATAATTAGCAATACCGTTCGTTCTATTATTTGTGATAAAAATGGAGAAATTTGGGCAGGCACAGATGAAGGATTAGTTCATTTTGTAGAAGATGCCAAAAATTTTGAAACATTTAGAGAAAAAGACCTTGATGAGTGTATTGTTCGTTGCTTTTTAGAAGATAAAAATGGGAATTTATGGGTAGGAACAAATGCAGGTTTGGCAGTTTTTGATAGAAAAGAAAAGAAATTTGAAAAACGAGGATTTAAGCGAGATGTTATCAATGGAATGGTCATGGATAACGAAGGAAATATCTGGGCAGGTGGAGCATCAGGACTTTTTAAAAGAACTTTCCTAACTACAAATTATATAGATGTTGTTCAAAATAGATATTTGCCTATCAACAATGTTTTTTTGGATAGTAGAGGATTGCTATGGATTCTGACAAATGATGGCTTGCAATACTTAAAACCGTGGCAGAGTTCGCCTCGTTTGCGTGTCATTCGTTCTCGTAATACAGACCCTTCTAGTCTTTCTTCAAATGATATTTTGACTATGTTTGAAGACCAAGCAGGTATTTTTTGGATTGGAACAAATGGGTATGGTATCAACAAGTTTGATAGAAACAGAATAAAATTTGATATTTATACAGCATCTCGTACAGGATTGAGTGATAATACAGTCCGTAGTGTTTTGGAAGACCAACACGGAATTTTGTGGATAGGCACAATACAGGGGTTAGATAAATATATACAAGATTCTACACAAGCATCGGCTGTTGGAGTTTTGGCTAGAAAAGGAATCTATGCAATTTATGAAGATAATAAAAATCAAGTTTGGGTAGGAACGATTGAAGACGGAATCTATGTATTTGATAATCGATACCCTAGTTTGGGTGCAAATCTCCTAAAACGATTTACTACAAAAACTACTACAGGGCTTTCAAGTAATTTCATACGAGTAATTTACCAAGATAAAGCAGGTACAGTTTGGGTAGGAACAGATAAAGGAGGGATTTCAAAATATGATGAAAAAACAAATTCATTCAAAAATTTTGTTCATGAAGCTAATGTTCCTAATTCTTTATCTAATAATAGAGTAAGAGGCATTTTTGAAGATTCGGAAGGAACGTTGTGGGTCAGTACGTATGGGGGAGGCTTGAATAAATTTGATGCAAAAAATGAAATTTTTTCGGCTTATAAAAGCAATGTAAATGACAAATACAGTATCAGTACAAACCGTGTATATCCTGTTTATGAAGATGATAGAAAACACTTTTGGGTCTTGACCTATGGTGGAGGTCTAAATTCATTGGATAGAAAAAGTGGAAAATTTAGACATTTTACAGAAGACGATGGACTTCCAAATAATGTATTGTATGGTGTTTTGGAAGATTCTAAAAAGAATTTGTGGTTCAGTACAAATAGAGGAATTAGTAAATTTACACCCTCAGATACTACTTTTGTTAATTTTGGTGTAGAGGATGGTTTACAAGCCAATGAATTTAATTCAGGAGCTTATGCAAAAGGAAAATCTGGCATGATGTATTTTGGAGGAATAAATGGACTTAATTATTTCCACCCTGATAGTATAAGAGGGAATAGTTATATTGCTCCTATTTTGTTTACTAATTTTCAAGTCAATAATAAGAATATTGAAATAGGAGATAGCAGTATTCTTCAAAATCATATTTCGCTTACTGAAAAAATAGAACTTAATCACAAACAAAACTCATTTTCATTTTTCTTTGCTTCTCTGCATTATTCTTTTCCCCAAAGAAATAAATATAAGTACAAATTAGAAGGTTTTGATGCTGATTGGATAGAATCTGACAGAGGAGAAGCACAATACACAAATTTAGATGCAAGAGAATATACCTTTTTAGTAAAAGGGTCTAATTCTGATGGTGTATGGAATGAAACCCCTATTTCTGTTAAGATTTCTATTATAGGAGCTTGGTATAATACACTTGAAGCAAAAATTGCGCTTGGAGTAATTATTCTTTTGATTCTATATTTAATTTATAGATGGAGAATATGGCGAGTAGAACAAAAGAAAAAACAACTAGAAGAAAAAATTACACTACGTACCCAAGAACTTACCAAAGAAAAAGAAAAAGTAGAAGAACAGAATACTATAATAGAATCGGCAAATAAAAAAATCACAGATTCAATTCGTTATGCACAACGTATTCAAGATGCTATTATACCTTCTGAGGAAGAAATGGTAGATGCTTTTACAGAACATTTTGTGCTTTTTGAACCTCGTGATATTGTAAGTGGAGATTTTTATTGGGCATGGAAAAAGAATGGAATAAGTCAGTTTGCAGTAGTAGATTGTACAGGTCATGGCGTTCCTGGGGCAATTATGTCTGTTGTTGGTTTTGCTATGCTTGAGCAGACTACCAAAGTCAAACAAATCAATGAACCTGCTAAGATTCTCACTGAGATGAACGCAGGAATTGTAGATTGGTTAAAACAAAATGACGGAAATGTCTTACATGAAACAGGTAAAATGTGGAAAAGTCGTGATGGAATGGATATGACTATGATTAGCCTAGATAAGGCAAATCGTAAAATTGTGTTTTCAGGAGCAAAAAATTCTTTATTTTATACTGAAAATGGGAAAATAAAAGAGGTAAAAGGAGACAGGTTCTCTATTGGGGGAACTTTACTTAAACAAAAACAAAAGACTTTTACAGATAAGTATATTAGCCTACAAAAAAATGATATGGTTTATCTTACTACCGATGGTTTCCTAGACCAGTTTGGTGGAGCTGACAGTAAAAAATTCTCTAAGAAACGTTTTATAGAATTGCTTAATAAAATACAGCATCTTCCTCTTCAAGAACAGCAAAAGAAACTACAAGAAAGTTTTATTCATTGGCAAGGACTACAACGCCAAATTGATGATATGCTTGTAGTTGGAATACGTATGTAGATATCATTGTTGAATAAAATTATTATTAAAAGTTAGAAATTAACAAATCCATGTACACTGTCTATTTTATTTGTTAAAATGTTTAACAAATTGAAAGAGAGATGTTTACACAGATTATATGCTTTTTTAACAAGATTCTACATAAAATTTTGTAAAATTTATTTTGTCTTAATATAAATTTTGATTTAATTGCATTCAGAAAAATTACCTTTTGTTAAGAGCTGAGTAGATATTTAGATTTAAAATTTAATTTAATAAAAGACTTTTAAACATATTTTAAGTGCTTTAGTTGTTTTTTTACATAATTATACTTAAATTGATAATCCCTCTTCAGTTCTACATTAACAATAAAGCAATTTTTCTTGTTAATATAATTTATGATAATTAGTTATTAAAATTCATTTTATAATTTTACTCAGAATTACAAATTTGAATTAGTTACTATAACTATCAAAATAAGCATACCCTCCGAAAATTATTTTTTTTAAATTTTTCATTATCAATAATCAATTTACTCATGAAGAGAAAATTATTACTTAGTATGATGTTGATGTTCTTGCTTGTTAGTTCAGCATGGGCACAACGAACAATTACAGGTACTGTAACTTCTGCAGATGGAGCTTTACCAGGTGCTACTGTTCAAATCAAAGGAACACAGCAAGGTACACAAACTGACATAGAAGGAAAGTACTCTATTGAAGTTCCAGAAGGAACAGAAACGCTTGTCTATCGTTTTGTAGGTTATAAAACAGTAGAAGAAACACTTGGAAACCGTACAGTCATTGACGTAGTTATGATTGACGGAGATTTAGAAACAGTCTTCGTTACTGGATATACAGGAAATAAAACTCGTGAAGAGCTTATTTCTGCAGTATCGGTAGTAAGTGGAGAAGAAATCGCTCAAGTTCCTTTGACTGACGTAAACCAACTTATCCAAGGTCGTGTAGCTGGTGCTCAAACTACAAGTAGTGTAGGTCAGCCTGGTGCAGTATCTCAAATTAGAGTACGTGGTACAGGTTCAGTAGGTGCAAGCCGTAATCCTCTTTACGTGATTGATGGTGTAATCATTCAAGATTCTCCTGACCTTTCTGCTATCTATGCGAATACTGCAGGAACACAAACATCTTTGATTCAAGATCCATTAGCTAATATTAACCCTAACGATATCGAGAGTATTTCAGTATTGAAAGATGCTGTTGCTGTTGCTCTTTATGGTTCTCGTGGTGCTAATGGTGTAGTCTTAGTTACGACTAAAGCTGGTAAAGGTGGTAAAACAAAATTTAAGTTGAGTACTCAATATGGTTTTACACAACCTAATTTTGGAGATTACCAAGCTCTTAATACGGATCAGTATTTAGATTATTATGGTCAAGTTCTTGAAAACTCAGGTTTTCCTTT
>DAIUBX010000180.1:0-6408 GCA_036846465.1 Bernardetia sp. | reverse complement strand
TGTATTGCTACATAATTATAGTTTTTTACGGTGTTATCAGCTATAAATTTGGGATTTCAAAAAATAGGGGTCTATAAAACTAAAAATTAGGTAAAGATAATTTTATCACAAAACTATGTATTGACGCACAAAAAACTCTTTCATTATTTTTTTTAATGAAAGAGCTTTTGGTTTTTGAAATTTTATTTATTTCTAATTTCTAAAGTCTGACTTTGTACTTTATTCTACTGTAACTGATTTAGCCAAATTTCTAGGCTGATCAACATTACAACCACGCATTAAAGCAACATGATACGATAAAAGTTGAAGAGGAATAACTGAAACTAAAGGCATAAAGGCATCGTGTGTGCTTGGTACTTCGATAACATAATCTACCTTTTTCGGAATAGCAGCATCGCCTTCTGTAACTACAGCAATTACTTTTCCTCGTCTAGCTTTTACTTCTTCGATATTTGATAAAATTTTATCATACGAATTATCACGAGTTGCAATTACAACAACAGGCATTTCTTCATCAATAAGAGCAATAGGGCCGTGTTTCATTTCAGCAGCAGGATAGCCTTCTGCATGTATATATGAAATTTCTTTTAGTTTCAAAGCTCCTTCTAGAGCAACAGGGAAATTATATCCACGTCCTAAATACAAGAAATTACGAGCATTGACAAAGTCTTTTGCTATTTTTTCGATTTGTGTATTTAGTTTTAGAGCTTGTTCTACTTTTTGAGGAATGCGTTCTAATTGACGCAAAAGGTCTTTTAATTGATTTTCTGAAAGTGTTTTTCTTTCTTTTGCCAACATCAATCCTAAAAGAGCCAAAACAGTTACTTGTCCTGTAAATGCTTTTGTACTAGCTACACCGATTTCAGGTCCTGCATGTATGTATGCGCCTTCGTGTGTTGCTCGTGCAATAGAAGAACCAACCACATTACAAACGCCAAAAATAATTGCACCTCTACTTTTTGCCAATTCTATGGCTGCAAGTGTGTCAGCCGTTTCTCCAGATTGAGAAATAGCGATAATAATGTCTCCTTCTTCAATAATTGGATTGCGATAACGAAATTCAGAAGCATATTCTACCTCAACAGGAATTCTTGCAAATTCTTCGATGATATATTCTGCTACCAAACCTGCGTGCCACGAAGTTCCACAAGCAACAATTACAATACGCTTTGCATTGACTAAATTACTCAAATATTTATGGATTCCTCCTAGATTTACATGTCCATTAGCTGCTATAAGTCTTCCACGCAGGGCATCACGAATAGATTTTGGCTGTTCGAAGATTTCTTTTAGCATGAAGTGTTCATAACCACCTTTTTCGATAGATTCCAATTCCATATCCAATGTATGAATATAAGGTGTTGTAGGAATATCTTCAATATTTTTGATTGTGAGCGAATCATTTGTCAAAAGTGCAATTTCATCATCATTCAAATAAACAACTTCATTTGTATATTCAATAATTGGAGTAGCATCAGAAGCAATAAAAAACTCGTCTTGGTCTTTTCCAATTCCAATAACTAAAGGACTTCCTTTTCGTGCTGCAATAAGTTGATGAGGACTATCTTCTGACATAATAATAATGGCATACGCTCCCACTACTTTATGAAGAGCCAAACGGACAGCCTCTTCTAAACTACATTTATGTTGGTCTTGAATTTCCTCAATAAAATGAATAAATACTTCTGAATCGGTATCAGATTTAAAAGTATGTCCTTTGTTTATTAAGTCTTGTTTTAAGACCGAATAATTTTCAATAATTCCATTATGAATAATTGCCAAACGACTAGAGCCTGAATAATGAGGGTGTGCATTGACATCATTAGGCTCTCCATGAGTTGCCCAACGAGTGTGTCCGATACCTACTTTTCCTGTTTTATTTTTGTCAGCAGCAAAGGCTTCTAATTCGGCTACTTTACCTTGTTTTTTATAAATATTGATACCAGAATCCATTAAAGCAACTCCAGAACTATCATAACCACGATATTCTAGTCTTTTTAGTCCTTTTATAAGAATAGGGTATGCTTCACGCTGTCCGATATAACCTACAATTCCACACATAAATTCGTGTTTTTTAATGACGTATGTTTAATGATTTAGTGAGTTTTGCTGTTTGTAAACTCTTTATTATTAGCAAATTACAGAATAATTTTAATTCACTTTTGATTTAAAAAGCAATTTATAAAAAAATAAGTTTTTCAACTTTTACTTTACACTAACTACTCTGCAATACTGTAATAGATACGTAATTTAATGGCAGGAAGGTTATTTGTATTTTTTTGTGTAGGGAAAACTAATCTATTGACACTAATATTATTTTCAGAAGGTTGAACGATTAGCCCATCACTTCCTGGAATTCTTCCCTTAGCAAACTGATTGATATAACTTGTCATGGTAGCATAACTATATGATTTGCCAGTAATAGAATATCCCATTGAAAGACCTGAATTTGCTGTACTTTCTGATTCTAGAAACTGAATTGTGCCACTAGATGTGTAATAAAAGCCATTTCCAGCTCCAAATAAGAATAAAAGCTGATTAGGTGCTGGAATTGTAGCACTCATAGCAGATTCTAAGACAGGAATATCCAACTCAGCACGTTGAATGACAACACTTTGATTTTCTACAAAATTGGTTAAATAAGGAAATTCTAATTTTACACCAAGTCCAGTTCCTGCTTGTATGGCTGCAATATTATTTGTGTTTTCGGTAGGAATAAAATCTTGGGTAGCTAGTGCAGATAAAGCAGAGTTGGATACATCACTTTCTATGTTCGAAAAGCTCACAGGCATATCAAATTTGTAAGAAGATGAAACGGTATCGCTTGGATAATGAAAATACAATGTCAAATTTGTAGCTGGTGCAAGTGGATTTATTCCTACGATAGATGTGTTTGGAGATGCACTTCTAAAAGCAATTCCTTTTGAGAAAATTCTAAATAGAGAATCATTCTCAAATTTATTAGTTACTCCATAATTAAATAATTTTCTTCCAAATTCCTCTGCAAGAGTTACTCTCAAAACTTTATTACTATCTAAATCATTTGGATAAATAGCACTTCCGAGCATAGAGCTTGAAGTTTGAAGGGTGTCAAATTGATAGTAGGTTTTGTTTGCAAAAAGTTCTGAAACTTCATACAACTGTATTCTATTTGTAGCTAATGTATCTCCATAGACATAGTCTGTTTTGAAAAAACCAACTAATGAATCAAAAATAGCTACTTCTCCAGCATCATTTTTTAAGTCTTCTGTAGTAGTAGTAAGTGAAATATTTCCAAAGCCTTGTGCCGAATATCTACCGACATACTCATCAGTCAATGAACCCATTAAAAGACGTGAGTTTCCTGTTCTGTTAGTTGTATTTATACTATCTGATTGAAATACTTTGACATTTACTGTAATGGTATCTGTAAAATAGGTATTGATGAGTTGCTCGTTTCCTATACCAATAGGCTCAGGTTCTTTTTCACAACTACTTAGAGTTATACTAAAGAATAAAAAGACGATTATGCCAAAGAAAGAAATAGATTTTGAATAGAATGAGGAAAAAAAGCGAGATGAATTATTATTTTTCATTAAATTAAATTTATGACAACTGTTTTAGTGTTTTTTAGATAGCTAAATCGAAACGCAATGAAAGCAGTACGAATCAACCCTCTTGTTTTGTTGCAAAGAAGTCTTTACAAACCTGTATTTTAGATTTTTTATAAATGCTAGTGCAAAAGTACGAATTATATAGGTATATTTTATGTTACCTTACTATTTCTTATAACTGATTTTGTTAAGGATTTACAGGATTAGCTTCGCTGAACTGTCGGTTGATAGGATTTTAAATACAGATAACTGCAAGTCGGCGAAGCCAAATACAATTTTTCTGTTTTAAAATAATTTTTATACAAACTATTACACAAACAAAAGACAGACAAAATAAAATCATTCTGTCTGTCTTTTTAGATTATTTCTCTCAATTAAAGTTTATTCAACTCTAAATTAAGCTGTTTTTTCTTCAACTAATTCAGCCATTCTCTCTCCTAGAAGAGATTTGTAAATTTCGTAATACGCATCACAAACTGCATCATCTTCTCCCACAACCGTACTTACATTTTCAGATGAAGAAGCTGTAATGACATCATTTGCTTTTCCAGATTCTTGTGCATTTACTACACAATCAGAATATTTTGCTCCCATTTCCATAAATCCTTGTGGTGTTGGATTGGCAAGAAGAGAAGCTAACATTTCTTCTGTGATATCATCTAAAGCTACTTTATCAAAAAGTGTTGCTGTATCAAAATTTTGCTCAAAAAGATTATCATAAACTGTCGAAACAATTTTTGATTCTTTAAAAAGAGGCTCATTTTGGTAAGTTGTGCGAAGATATAAAGGCAAAAGACCTGTAAACCAATCGTTACAATGTACAATATCAGGTGCCCAGCCTAGTTTTTTTACTGTTTCTGCTACACCCTTACAAAAGAAGATAGCACGTTCGTCATTATCTTCAAAAAGGTTTTCTGCTTTGTCTTTGTATAATTTCTTACGGTGGAAATAATCTTCATTATCGATAAAATACACCTGCATTTTGGCTTGTGGAATAGAAGCTACTTTGATAGTAAGTGGCTTGTCTTCTTCTCCAACTGTTATATTAATTCCAGAAAGTCTGACTACTTCATGAAGACGATTTTTACGCTCATTAATGACTCCCCAACGTGGTACGATGACACGAATTTCGATGTCTTTGTTCTGCATTGCTTCTGGCAATGGACGTACATAATCTCCAACTCCTAACTTATTCAAAAATGGTGTAATCTCGCTCGTTACGTAAAGTATGCGTAGGCTCTCCGACATAGTATAAAAAGTTTGGTAAAATATTCTTTAAAATTTTTCTCTGTTTTTTTGAATTTTACTCTAAATTACTATACAATTTTACTTAAAAAATAAATACACAAAATAACTCATTAAACGAATTAATAAATTTGTTTTGCTGTATTCTTTAAAAAATTCTTTTGAAAATTTATTTAAAGTAATTCAAAATGTCTTACAAAAATACGGAAATTTTTTTCAGAAAACAATAGGTTTGTCAAAAATAACTTGTATTATTGCTTTTCAAATTCCAATTTGCACTACCTATGCCCTTTCGACTACTCAAATTCGGTGCAAAACTCCTCGCTCAATTCCATTCTTTACTAAGTGCAATTTTTTCTCTACTTGCTTTTTCATTGTAAACTAAAAGGAATTAGACTACGTTAGAAAACAAATATCTAGTTTTTCTACATTCTTATCTTTTAGTCCTACTTTTTACTCAATGAAAAATATTCTTTTTATAGTCTTTTTGTTTTTGCCTTTTCTTTCTTATTCTCAAGTAGTTTCACATTCTTTTGAAGATAGTATTTTGATTGTTTTTATAAAACCTACTACATTAAATTCTGAGACAGATACTCTTTATCCAAGTGGAGTTCCTAAGAAAGTGAATTTTGTTTTTGAAGATGTAGATTCTATTAATTCACTAGATGCTGTTGCTCTAATAGCTAGAGGTAACAGACCCATTGGGAGAAGTAACTTTATAAATGGTAAAGCCAGTTTTTCCACCTCAATTATTAGATGGGAAGGAGATAGAGCGATAGTATTTGCAAAGTTTTATAAGAATAACATTTTGGATAGTTTGGTAAAGGAAATGTATATAATACCCCCTCCTACTTTAGCAAAAATGCAACTACCTCCGAAACAGAGAGATTCAGTAGAAAGATTAGAAATGCACATTGAACTATTGAATTACAGCCGTGAAAATTTTGAAGAGTTAAAACAACCACAAGAAAACCTTACAGAAAAAGACAGAAAAAATATTGATAGAATATACAAAAAAATAAATAAGTCACTTGGGAATAAATTAAGTGATAATAAGTTTATTGAAGAAACAAAAATATACAACATTGAATGGCTAGATTATTTAGAAAGTACAGAGAGAGATTATTTACGTTTATTATCCTCACTTGATTCTTCTGTTTGGCGTAAAGTGTATGGCGATTCTATTTTTGATAATGAAGATTTGCTCTATACAAAATATGCATATTTCCCTGTTATTGGAATTACTTATGAAAAAGCACAAGCCTACTGTATTTGGAGAGAGAAGGTTGTTAATGATTATTTGAATACAGAACAAAAAAATAAAGACAAAAACTATAAAATAACAGTTCATTATAGATTGCCTACAGAGGAAGAATGGGAATATGCAGCCACAAAATATGATTTGAATAGAAAATCTAGAAAAAATATAGCCGAAATGACCTCTGAAAAAGGTATTGCCAAAGGAGGAAGTTTTTATCATAGTTTAGAAGAATGTGCTGCTGATAAAATTCAAGTATATGATTCTCCACAGGCTTGGTTGGGTTTTCGTTGTGTGGCTGAGGTGGTTGTG
>DAIUBX010000179.1:0-6411 GCA_036846465.1 Bernardetia sp. | reverse complement strand
GAACTTCAGTAACAATAATTTGTTCACGATTATTTTTATCTACTTCAATGTTTGCTACGGCACGCATTACAATTCTTCCACGTCCTGTTTCAAGAGCTTTTTTTACACCTGTGTAGCCATAAATAATTCCTCCAGTCGGAAAATCGGGTGCAATTACAAATTTTGTAAGCTCTTCGACTGTAATTTCTGGATTTTTGATGTACTCAATAATTCCATCAATTACTTCGGTAAGGTTGTGAGGAGCCATATTGGTAGCCATACCAACAGCAATACCAGAAGAGCCATTTACCAAAAGGTTAGGTAATTTTCCAGGTAAAACAGAAGGTTCTGTCAATGAATCATCAAAGTTTGGAATAAAATCAACTACTTCTTTGTTCAAATCTGCCAACATTTCCTCAGCCAAACGCTGCATACGTGCCTCTGTATAACGCATTGCTGCTGCATTATCGCCATCAATAGAGCCAAAGTTTCCTTGTCCATCAACGAGCATATAACGAAGCGACCATTCCTGCGCCATTCTGACCATCGTTTCATAAACAGATGAATCGCCGTGAGGGTGATATTTACCCAAAACCTCACCCACAATACGAGCTGATTTTTTGTGTGCCTTATTGTGATAAACACCCAAATCTGACATGCCGTACAAAACTCTACGGTGTACAGGTTTCAGACCATCACGAACATCAGGTAAAGCACGAGAAACAATAACAGACATCGAATAATCAATATATGCTGTTCGCATCTCATCTTCAATTGTTACAGGAATGATATTATCTGCGCCATTGTCTAAAATACCTTCGTTTTCTATATCTGCCATATATTATCTAGTATAAAACTATATTAAATTGAAATTCTGTGTGTCGTTCCCATTATCAACGTCTGATTACAGACGATTGCTAAGGGAAAATGAAATAAGCCTACTTTAAGCTCAAAAATTAGCTATCAATAAGTTTTTTTTAGTTGCTTTTTTTGATAAAAATTCCTTTAAAAACAACTCTGCAAGTTACGAAAAAATAGGTAATTTGACAATGTTTTTTACCCAAAGTGTAGCGTGCCTTTTAAGGTGCGAAATCGTACTGTAGGCTTTAGTCTGCAAAGTAAAAATATTCTTTTTTTTGTCTTTTTTATTCCTTTCGAAGACTAAAGTCTTCGATACATTTTCACTCACTCTAAAGAGTAAGCTACTTTTTTTTCTTAATTTTACAAATTACTATACATCAAAAAAAATAAAGCATAAAAAATGACACCAAACGACATACACGTAGAATCGGCACGCATTCAAAAAGGAATAGAAGACCATCTGGGAATTGATGGAAGTCTTATTTTTGATTATTCACAAGAAGGCACAACTGTAAAATTAAATTTAATTACCGTCAATCCACGTCACAATCAATCTTTTTTGTTTCATACCGAACACGGAACAGATAAATTAGATGCGCTCAAAAAAATGTTTGAGTACGTTCGCAATTACCGTGAGCGTGATAGTTCTTATACTATTCAATGGGTTTCGAAGGAAAAAGAAGGACATAGAGAATTACAAACTTCATATTTTCGTGCAAGAAATATGTACGAAGCACTAGATAAACTTTATTTTGGTAGAGAACTCAACTCTATTACCGTTTATAGTGTGGTTATGAATCCTTTGGCGTAGGTTTGTTTGTCGTCGGTGAGACACCAACAACGGCAAGAAGTGTAAATTTGACACAATAAAAAGAATATTTTTCGTTTAAATTTTGCAATAGGTAGTTTTTTGATTTCTTCAAAACTGCCTATTTTTTTTATAAAAAAACCTTATAAGTAATGAAAATAACACAAAAACTGCCTTTAATCTTGATTTTATTTTTACTATTTTTTGGATTATTTTCTTGTTCTGACAAAAAAAATAGTTTAGTTACAAAAGGATTTTCTATTGAAACAACAGATGAAACCAGAAATACAGAAGATAAGGAAGAAGTAAATCCTGCTTTAGAGTTCAGAACTCGCCCAAGTAGTGTTCTTTCAACCAATAATCCTAAATATAGATTGACGACAATTTACAAAGTCAATTATGATAAAGAGCGAAAAAGGACATTTATAGGCTCAAATTATTTTTATTCAAGTTATAATGAAGATAAAGCAAATAATTGGCATTCTAATTTTATAGCAGGATTATCGGCTGTTTATGGATATAATTTGGTAAATATTTCGCATTACAACACAGAAACCAAAACACAAAAAACACTTTTTGAAAAGCCTGTTTTGATAAAAACGCTATATTATCCAGCCTTCAATTCTGATTTAGAAAAAGATACACTCAATTATAAAGCTATCGAACGAAATTATATTTTAGTTTCGGCTTATGATGAAGATACCAACAAAGACAATAAAATTGATGCAAAAGATTTAAGACGATTTTATTATTTTGATATGGATGGAAATAATAAAATGCCTCTTGTTCCTACAAATTACTCTGTTTTGAGTTCAGAATATGATATGGCAAATGATTTTATGTACGTATTTGCGAAAGAAGACACCAACAAAAACGGAAGCCGAGAGGAAGAGGAAGAAATACATATTTTTTGGATTGACCTCAATAATCCTCAAAATAAAGGACGGAATTATTAGAAAATAACTTTGTCTAAAACATAAAAACTCCCTTCCCAAAAGTTCAAATAAATTGAATGTTGAGAAGGGAGTTTTTGATGTAATAGAATTTGATTTTTATTAATTGGACAGGGTTTTAGCCCTGTTTCGTCTTATTCAATCCCTAATTCTTCTTTCATTTTACGAATATATTGTTCGATTGCTCCTGTCATGGAAGGTGCATTTGGGAGAGGTGCTTCAATATCTAAGCGCAAGTTGTGGTCTCTAACAGCTTGTGCCGTTGTAGGACCAAAGGCTGCAATACGAGTAGTTTTTTGTTTGAAATCAGGGAAATTATCAAATAAAGATTTTATTCCTGAAGGACTAAAAAACGCAATTACATCATAATTTACATCTTTCAGATCCGACAAATCACTAGACACAGTTGCATAAATAACAGCTTCTGAATGCTCAATATTATTATCTCTCAAAAAGCCAGGAATGTCATCTCTACGAATATCCGAACATGGAAATAAGAATTTTTCTTTCTTGTGTTTCGCAATGACTTTGTTTAAATCATCTGCTGTACGCTCACCAACAAAAAGTTTACGCTTACGAAGATTGATATATTTAGGAAGATAAATTGCTGTTTGTTCTGAAACACAAAAGTATTTCATGTCTTCTGGAATCGTGATTTTTAGCCCTTTACAAAGTGTAAAAAAATGATCTACTGCATTTCTACTTGTAAAAATTACTGCCGTATGGTCTAAAATATTGATACGCTGCTTTCTAAATTCACGTAAAGAAACAGGCTGCACTTCAATAAATTGTCTGAAATCTACCTTTACACTATACCTTTGAGAAAGGTCGTGATAAGGAGATTTGTCAGTCAAAGGAGCAGGTTGAGAAATCAGTACACTACGAATTTGCTTAGGTGCAGGTGTTGGGTGTGAGGCATTCGCTTCGTTTGCCATATCGTTGCAAAAATTGGTTTGATAAAAACTACGACTAAAACGGTTTGTATAAATTAAATTTTACTTTACCATCAACAAATCATTAATTAAATAGTGATTTATTCAGAAAATAATTTATATTTACACAAAATATTTGTGGTAATTATTTAGTAATTACGACTTTTTTTAAATTTAATCTTATTAATCTTAGTACTTGTTCCTTCATCGCTTAATATTTTTTAGTATTAATTCAATTTAAAATGGTGTTTAATCAAAAATACTGTTAAAAAAATACTGTTAAAATAGATAAGATAAACTAAGGATAAGTAAAGAAATAATTAAACTACTGAGATAATCCATTTTGAAACTATCAAAAGGGGTATTATTTCGGTGGCGCAAAGGTACGAAAAAAGATACAACTTACCAGCATTTGTTCGTGTAAACAAATAATAACTAACTAATAAACCGTGAGTTAGAATAGAAAGTGCTACCAGAAGAACAAAATAATACAAGAAAGAACTCTCATTAAACTCTAAAGAAGGAACATAAAATGAATCTATTAGAAAAGAAAAAAGTACAGTTGTTGTAAAAATTACACCCATCATAAAAGTATTTCCCAAAATAAGAGCTTGTGTATGTTGCTCACTAATCTGACTATTTTTGAAAAAAAGTTTTCCTAATAGTTGAATCCAAAACAATCTAAAAGCAGCAATACACAGACACCAAAAAGCTGCATAGAGCCAACTGAAAATAAAAGAAAAGATACTATTTTTGATAAGAAAATAACTGTTTGTAGTTGTTCCATACAATTCTACATAGTTATAAAAAATCCATACAAAACCCATTACCAAACTAAAATAGATAACATAGCCGATTTGTGGTAATAATTCGGTGCGTTTGAAGGTTTTGGCGGGTCTGAAAAAATAACTCCACGATTCTCCAAAGGCTTCTTTGCCAATAAGAGGATAAATACTAACCGAAAAAACAACTACAATTCCGATCATAAGCCAGTTTATCATCAAAATCCAATCAGGGATAGGTGATTTTGGTTTTTGTGCTGTTTTGGGATTTATGGTTACTTTTTGTTCTGTTTTTTCTTTACTAAAACTATTTTTTTGGGTGAGAATATAAGCAGAATACGGCTCAAGAATTTGATTTTGAGGTTTTTCTTTATAAACAGTGAGCAGTAGAAAGCCATTGAAATTTTTGTTTTTTTCTTTATCAGAATATAAATTTATCAAGCTATCAAATGAGATTTCTATGTATTCTTTTTCAGTAATAATAGAAGAAAAACGAGTATTCCAAAATAGTTTTGCATCTTTAGGCAGCGCAACACCTAGATAATTATTTTGATAATCAGCTAAGTTCTTATTAAAATTAAAAATTAAATGTAAAGCTCTATACTGACTATGAACAGTTGGTAAATAAGGAACATAGCTTTCTAAATTTTCATCATAAACGACCCATTTTTCAGTCAATGTTTGATAAATTGAACTAGACTCAACAACAGGCAAAGCCATCACAGAATTTTGAACACTCAAAAATCCTACAAAAAATAAGATAACTAATAAGATAATTCTAGAAATAGAAGTTATTAAAGAATCACTAAGACTTTTCACGCTTGTTCTATTAATAATTTTTTTATTTCGCAGGCTAAAACCTACGTTACAGTTGTACTCACTCTGAAGAGTGAGCTACATTTTATTACAAAATTAGCTAATTTCTCACTAAAATATGATTTTTCTTTTTTGGTTATTATTTTTTAGTATTTCTTTTTTGAGTGTCTTGACTTCTATTTTTTTTAAAAATGGACAGACTGTTCAAATTATTTTAATTCCGTTGTTAATTTTTGCAATATATTTTGTAACTCAAAGTGAAAGAGAAGTAAAGAAAAATCATTTTTTCAAGAAAAAAAAACACATTTTTATTCTGATTTTAGGAAGTTTATTGATTTGGCTTCTGAATGCTGTTTTTGTGTTTGATATTTCTTTATTTTTTGAAAGTGGAGATAATTTTAATTTTTTGATTCCTTCAAAAGATGCTTTTTTCTATGGTCGTTTGTCCGAAAAATTATTGACTTCTTCGTATGAAACTGTTTATGCTCTTCATGAAGATTTGCCTACCGTTTTGGGAACAACTCCTTATCATTACTTTGAATTTTGGATTTCTGCTTTTTTCTGTAAAACTTTTTCAGTTTCGGGGTATGTAGCTTACACACTTTTTACAATTCCACTTTTGCAAATATGTGCTTGGATTGGAATTTTGGCTATTTATGAACAAAAAAGAGATAAAGAAATATCTTTGACTATTTTTTTTGGGTCGTTTGACTTACTTTTTTTAGGAGGTATTTATCTTCCATTTTATCAAAATATAAAAGGTTTTCAATCTACCTATTGGCTCACAAATACCATTTTTACAGGACTTTCAGAACATTATTTTTTTTGGATTGCTGTTTTTTTATCCTTTCAAAAGAAAGAGTATAGAGTTTGTATTTGGGTAATTTTTATGATTCCAATTATTTCGCCTACACTTTGGGCTGCGTGTTGGGCAGGACTTTTTTTTATTGGAAGTTTCTTATTTTATCAACAAAAAAACTCTTTTCTGACAAAATATAAACTAGAAACTCTAGCCTTTTTCTTGATTCCTCTTTGCTATTTTTTGTTTTATTATCTTACAGCGTCTTCTCAAAGTGTTGCTAATGAAGATGTTTCGATTTTGGTTTTATCAAAAAATAAAATAGGTTTATTCAGTATTTTTAAAGAAATAACGGTTTATTTATTCGGATTTTTTGTGATTTATATTCCTTTTCTGTTGCTGTTTTATTCTGAATTTAAAAAGGTTTTTGTGAAAATTATCAACCTGCCGTTGTTGGTGTCCTCACCAACGACTTACATGT
>DAIUBX010000178.1:0-6427 GCA_036846465.1 Bernardetia sp. | reverse complement strand
ATTCAGTTTCTCAAAAGTCAAATTTTCATCTTTTGAGTTTCTATTTTTTGAGTCTTTTTGTTGCTTTATTTTCTCTGATTTCTTGTTCTTCTTCTGATGAATTCGAGAAGCCAAAAGAAATTGCAAAAGCCGTCGAAAAATTTCCTAAGGAATGGTTTCTTCTTACCGAAAAAGATGGAAAACGAATTTTGATAGAACCTTATGAGGGAATGAATCCAACTTTTAAGTTTGAATATGACTTAGCAAATGAACGTATGCAAATTCGTTATCAAGCCAATTTGACACAACGTGTTTGGCTTGTTCAGAAGCTCATCAAAAAAGAGAACAACTATACTTTTTATCTTTTAGAAAACGGAGGAAATACTACTACTCGCCTTTCTTATTCTCAAACAACACATCCAGCCATAGGAAGTTGGCAAGAACCTTCTGCTCTTTTTTTACCTTACAAAAATGCCTATTTTGTTTGGGATAAACGTCCTTTTGAGAAACAAGAACAACAAAATTCAGCCATTTCAACACAATGGGAACGTGGCGAATGGCTGCGTATGAAAGGAACTATTGAAGGAAAAGATTATTCGCTGTGGGCATATATCTGCGTTACGGCTGATGTGAGTTCGCCTCAATTTCAGCGTGGTGTTTATTTTTATGATACATTTTGGAGAGATATTTATTTAGAAAATGCAACAGATTATAAAAATAACAAAAAGTCCAATAATGATAAAAACAAGCAATTTGAATGGATTATTGAAGAGCGTGCAGCCTTAGATGCCGAAACTATTTCAGGCTATTTCAAAGGTTCAGTTGATTATGATTATAATTTTAAAGGAGTTTGGGAATCTGCCAAAACAACCCAAAAACTAGATTTTCTTTATAAAGAACAAATTCTTCCGTACTCTTTAGAAAATCATATCAAGCGTTTCAAAACTTCTGATGGAAGTTCGCTCTGTGTTTATTATCCACAAATTACGGGAATAGACAACGAAGAGGTTTTGAAAGATTTTAATGAAACTTATATCAAATCTCACGTAAATGCTTGGCAAAAAGAATTTTTAGCAAAAATAGATACAACAGATTCTCCAAACCGAAATTGTGATATAGAAATCAATTATAATATTCTTTTTGCTAACAACAATTTAATTAGTGGACTGTTTTTTATTCGTCAAGGAAGCAAAAGAACCGAGTATGTAGCCTTCAATTATGATTTAAAAAAGAATGAAGTTTTTAGATTAAATCATTTGTTTGATACTGAAATTGACAAAGATAATCCTCAAAATAGCTTCGAAGCTAGAATTTATTCACGAGCAAAACGCCATGTAGAAGTAGAATCTGATCGTCATCAAATGCAATTCGAACCGTATGATTCGCTTACTGTTTTGGAGCATTATAATTTTCTCCCTGATAATTTGAGATTAACACTTTACAGCCGTTCACAAAAACGTTTTTTTCCAATTTATATTCCTTATAAAGATTTGAGAGCGTATATAAAGGAGAAAGAAAGAAAGATTTATTTAGAGTTGGAATAGTCATTTATCAGTAAATTTCAGTTTTGTATTCTCTTACCTCTTTTTTCTCTGTGGTTAAACTGTATTTCTATTCCCCAACTTCTACCTCTTCCCAAACCACTTTCAACCAATCATTCAAAGGTTGTCCTGCAATAGCTATTTCAGCTAGTTTTTCAGCAATATTATTTGATAAAAGAGCTGTATCTGTGATTGATTTTTGAATGATAAAATGTTTTAACCTCAAAAGTTCGATATTTGGGTGGTCTTTTGCATAGCCACGAGGGGCTGTCTTCAATATTCCATTTTCCATTACTGCAAATTCTGAAAAATATTTTTTGAATTCTTTTTCTTCAAAAATTGCTTTTAGTTCGTCTGCATTATAATCAATTTCTTCTCTAATTTTTTTGATATATTCCTTTGAAACTTCATACACTCCCAAAGCTAAAAAAGAACTATTATTTGGTGCAACATGCAAATATATCAATGGTTTTTCTGTCTTTCTTCCATCTGGATGCAAAACTGCACTAAAATATGTTTTGTAAGGCGTTTTATCTAGACTAAAACGAATATCTCTATTCAATCTAAAAATACAATCTTTAGCTGTAATACTAGAAAAAGCAGGACTAATTGTATTAGAAAAATCCTCTAAAAGAGCCGTAATCAAAATCGAAAACTCGTCTTTTGCAGCTTCGTATTCTTTTTTATGTTCTTTAAACCATTCTCTATCATTATTTTGATGTAGTTTTTTGAGGAAATCTAAAGTTAAGGTAAGCATTTTTAATTGTGAATGGTGAATGATAAATTATAAAAAAGTCTTATTTTCCGTTTTTGTCATTTTCAAAACAGAATTCAAACCATTAGGTTTAAGATTCATATATTTTTTTAAGGAAATAAAATAAGTTTTTAAATTTCTGTTCTCAAAAAACAAAAAAATACGTATCTTACCCTCAGAGTTAGTAAAATTTATCTAACTCTTATTTTTTAAGCATTATACTATTTCTTGAATGGCAACTTATCACACAGTACAAAGTGGCGACACACTTTGGGGAATTTCTAGGCAATATCAAATTTCGGTAGATGATATTCGAACAATTAATAACATGGCAGATGGAAGTCTTTCATTAGGACAGCGTTTGCAAGTAAGCAAAGATTCTCCTTCTTATGGAGGAAATACGGCTGCAGCCTCTTCGCCTAATACTACTGTTTATACTGTACAAGCTGGAGATTCACTTTGGAGAATTGCTACAAAATTCAATATTTCGACAGATGAACTTAAAGCATTAAATGGTTTGACTTCAAATGCACTTTCTTTGGGTCAGCAGCTTAAAGTGAGTAGTGGAGGTGGTTATACTGCACCTGTTGTTACACCTACCATTCAAACCCATTCGCCAACTGTCGTAAAAGCTCCTGTTTTTACGCCTCGCCCGAGTTATGTTGTACAGGCTGGAGATAGTATGTGGAGAGTTTCTCAAAAGGTAGGTGTGGCAGTAAATGACTTAAAGAGTATCAATAATTTGGATAGTAATATTCTCAGAATTGGTCAGATGCTTTATTTAGAAGACAAACCAGAAGTAGCTTCTCAAGCTGCACCTGTTCAAAATCCTCAACCCACACAAGCAGCTCCAAAAATTATTTATCATACAGTTGCTTCAGGAGATTCTTTATATAGAATTGCGATGGCATATAGTGTTGATGTTCAAGATATTAAAGAAAGTAACGGACTTAGTTCGAATGCTCTCTCTTTAGGACAGCGTTTGATAATTACAAAAGAAGCCAAAACCACAAGTTATAGTTCTTCTAATACAACCTCATCTTCATCTAATTCTTCAAATACAAATAATGGAGATACAAGTATTGGAGATGGTAAAGAAAATTCTTCTTCTGTGTCTCAAACAGGAGACCTTTCTAAATACGAACAGAATAAGAAAGAAGTCATTACTCTTGATGCAATAAATGGTGTTCAGATTTTTGGAAGTGGACTTTCTGCAAGTGTTGGGCGTGGTGGTGCGAATCGTCAAGCCGATGTAGAAAAAGTACAACAGCGTTTTGTGCAATTAAATTATATGAACTCTGTGGTAGGACTTTCACAGATTCAAGCTACTATTTCAGCCATAGATAATTTCCAAACAAGAAATAAAATTGATTGGTGGGCAGGTAAATCTTCATTGATTGGAGCATCAGGTTATACAAGTGGACTTATAAATCCAAATGATGTAACCTATAAAATTTTAAGAGAACATACAAAATACGACATCACTTACAAAGACCATAGAGGTGCATCTCAAAAAGTGAGTTTTTCCAATTTTGTAAGAAGTAATTATAGTGTTTATCCATATGGAATTTCGTATTCAGGAACAGTCATCCACGACATTCCAGCATCGTATTATGAGAGTGTAGGACTTTCAAGACAACTTGCCGAAGCATTAGAATTTGTATCTAAAAATGAAGGGAAATTTGATGCTATTAACAGCTATGATAAAGCAGCTTTTTCATTTGGGTTTATTCAATTTGCAGGTGCGACAGGAGGAGGAACTTTTCCAAATATGATGGCACTTATCAAAGATAGAAATCCTAGTTTGTATGAAGAAGCCTTCGGAAGATTTGGAGTAGATGTAGAATACACCTATAAAAATGATAAATATGAACCTGCAACTATGGTGGTCTTTACACCAGATGGAAAACGCTATGTAGGAACAGATGCCGAAAAATATATTCGTGCTGACAAAGTTTTGCATGGCGTGTTTGTAAGAGCAGGACAAAATATTGAAGTAGCAAAATTACAAGTTTTATCAGCCGTACAAGAATATGTAAAACCTGCACTGAGAGCTAGAATTTCACTCAATGCAAATGGAGTTTCTGTAAACCGTGAACCTATAACAGATTTCATAAACTCAGCAGGTGGAATAACTGTTTTGATAGATTTAGCTGTAAATCAAGGTCTTACAGGTGCGTTGCGTATTTTTGCACCAGCTATCGAACAAGTAGCCAAACAAACAGGAATTACTTCTTTAGCTGCACTGAAAAATATTGATGAAAAACGAGTAATCCAAACGATTGTAGCCAATGCAACCGATGCAAGAGTAAAAAGCCGTCCTCAAAAAGTGCTTGATGCTGGGATTAGTTTTAGTTGAAAATTTAAAAAAGCTATAAGGTTTTCAGAACTGATAAATCAGCGAAGCTAAACCTTATAGGTTGGATAAGAACAATGAACTATGAAAACCACTTTCCAAGAAGACGTAATAGACCTCGTTCTACAAATCCCAAAAGGACGAGTAACTTCTTATGGAGCAATCGCCCAGTTTTTAGGACACACACGAGGCGCAAGAATGGTAGGTTGGGTAATGAATAATTGTCAAATACTAAATCAAGCTAGAAATATAAAAATTCCTGCACATCGAGTAGTAAACCGAAATGGATTACTCACAGGCAAACACCACTTCGAAACACCTACAATAATGCAAGAACTTTTAGAAGCTGAAAATATAAAAGTAAAAAACGACCAAATACAAGACTTTGAAAAAGTTTTTTGGAATCCTCAAACAGAGCTTTTGTAAATTATTTTTTTCCTTGTTTCCAGCCATGATTTCTGTGTCTTCCTTGTCCGTATTTGGATTCTTTAGGTGTAAAAAGGCGTATAAAAAAATTCCCTCGTTTGCCTTTATATTCAGCCCCTTCGTGATAATGCGACATTCTGACTTTACAGCCCTCATCTTTACATTTTTTGGGTTTTTTCTTTTTCTTCTTTCCTGCTTCTTGTTCACTAGCTTGGTCTGATGGTTTGTTACCTTTACAAGAAACTAAAGTACCACTTAAAAGGAATATCGAACAGATAATTAATAAAAATAAAATATTTTGTCTAACAAAATAAGAAAGAAATTGAGATTGGGTTTTCATAGAATTATTTATAAAAATAAAATTATCTGACACATTGAAGTATAAGACAATTAAAATAATAAACTTAATTTTGTGATAAAATATAACTCAAAAATCATACAAGCACAGCAATAAACCTATTTTATTGAGAAATTTTGATAAAAAATGAACCTTAGTGTATTTTTTACGTTATCCTAAATAAAATAATTCCTTAGAAATTGTTTGTACTCCCACTAATAACATCAAATTACTTGAAATAATGAAAAATAAAAATGCCCTTTTGATAATTGATGCGCAATATGACTTTTGTAATCCTGCTGGAGCTTTGTATGTTCAGAATGCAGAAAATGACATTCAACGCCTTTCTGATTTCATAATAAAAAATGCAAAATCACTTGACCATATTTGCGTAACACTTGATACTCATCCTGTTAATGATATTTCTCACCCTTCTTTTTGGAGAGATGAAAACGGAAATGAACCAAATCCTTTTACTCAAATTACACTCAAAGAAGTAGAAGATGGAAAATGGACACCTAATTTTTTTCCAAATGAGAGCAAAGAATATTTAAAAAACTTAGAAGAACAAGGCGAATTTCCTCATTTTATTTGGACACACCATTGTTTGATTGGTTCAAAAGGAGCAGCTCTTGATGAAACACTTTCTAAAGCATTAGAAAATTGGATAAAAATCAATAAAGAAAATAATCACTACAAACAATATCAAGCCGTTACAAAAGGAACATATCCACTTACCGAGCATTTTGGTATTTTTCAAGCTCAAATTCCTGTCAAAGACCGACCAGAAACGCAGCTCAATCAATCACTTTTAGATTCTCTAAATCAATATAAAAATTTGTATTTGGCAGGACAAGCCAAATCGCATTGTGTCGCTACAAGTTTAAAACAGATTATGGATTATGCTCCAAATCTTGCTCAAAAAGTCATTATTTTAGAAGATTGTATGTCTGATATTCCAAACTTAGGGCATTTGGGAGAGCCTATTTATCGAAGAGCAAAAGAATTAGGAGTTCGTTTTATGAAAAGTAGTG
>DAIUBX010000177.1:5988-6464 GCA_036846465.1 Bernardetia sp. | reverse complement strand
TAAATTTGGGAAGTTATAACTACGAGAAAAAAGGTAACTCAGAAAGTTATTTTAGAGATACCTTGCAAGTAGAAGTCATTTTTTCAAGTGAAACAGAAACTATCGAACAAGAAGAACTAGAAAAATTAACGACTCTTTGTGATGCTGTTTGGTTAACGAGAGATTTGGTAAACGACCCTCCAAACTTCAAAAAACCCTCTTTATATGGACAAAAAATAGAAGAATTAGGAAAAGAAGCAGGTTTCGAAACTGAAATTTGGAATAAAGAACGCATAGAAGCTGAAAGAATGGGTGGTCTTTTGGGAGTTTCACAAGCTAGTCATGAAGATGCTATTTTTGCCAAACTGACTTACTCTCCAAAAGATGCGACCAATGATACACCTATCGTTTTGGTAGGTAAAGGAGTTACTTTTGATATTGGAGGTTCGAATATCAAAACTTCTATGGCAGCCTTAGAAATTATGAAATCGGACATG
>DAIUBX010000177.1:983-5978 GCA_036846465.1 Bernardetia sp. | reverse complement strand
TATTTATGCTCTTGCCAAAAATAATATTCCTTTATACGTAATCGGACTTTTACCTATTACAGATAACTCTATCAGTAACAAAGGTTTAGTACCAGGGGATATAATCACTATGCGAAGTGGTGCAACTGTAGAAATTACAAATACAGATGGAGAAGGAAGATTGATTATAGCTGATGCCTTAGATTATGCCAAAGAATTAGCACCTGAATTAGTCATTGATTTGGCAACACTTACAGGAAATGCAGTTCGTGCCATAGGCGAAGAAGGAACTGTTTTTATGGGCAATGCAGACGAATTACTTAAAAGAGCTTTAGAAAAAAGTGGACGAGAAACCTACGAGCGTTTAGTAGAATTTCCTTTATGGGACGAATATAAAGATTATTTAAAATCTGACGTAGCAGACATAAAAAACGTGGGTGGAAGTTTTGCAGGTGCAATCGTTGCAGGAAAATTCTTAGAGCATTTTGTTGATTATGATTGGATTCACATGGATATTGCTGCCCCTGCTTACCTCATGAAGCCTTCTAGTTATAGAGGAAAAAGTGGCACAGGAACAGGCGTAAGACTTTTGTATCATTTCTTGATAGAGCAATTTTCTTAGAAAATTTAGATTTATTTTACTTTCTATTTGTTATTACTAGCAACACATAAAAAACAGTATACTTAAGTAGTATAACAAGAGTTATTTCTAAAACTACCCTAATTAACTAAATAATAGCTAATTAGGGTAGTTTTTTATTCTAAAAAATGCAATCTAAATTTATAAAAATATTTTTCCTTTTTTCGTGCTTTTAAAATTTTATTATCCAAAACATTTTCTACATTTGCATCGTATTTACGATGTCTTTGAAGTTAGAATAATTGATTTGTATTTTTTCAAAATTTGTTTGTCTGTGCTTTATGCCTGTATAAAATGAAAAATACGTATAGAATCTTGGGAGCAACATTTTTAACAATCCTTTACAGTTTTGTACTTGGGTTTGCTGCTACTTCGACGATTGAGTACGGTGTTCAGAACAAAAAAACGACTGACCAAGAAAAGTATTTTTCAAGTATTTCAGCAAATTACTCGTTTTGCCACGCTCCAAAATCGGCAAATTCAGTAAATAGCATTACTACTCTTTCTGTTTTAACCTTAGAAAATCCATTGCACCAACTTTGGATACTAAGTCAAGCAACAGAACAACGTCTTGAAACTGAATTTTCTCAATACAGCAGTTTTTCAAGAAATTTTCTGATTCACTATCGGAAAAAAGATGTCATTTTCCCCTTCCATTATTTTTGGTAAATCCATTTTTGAAAGAATAATTACGAATTACGAATTAAAAATTACGAATTTAAATTGTTGATTACTAGATAATTAATAATTTAAAAATAGTAGTTTATTTAATTCTTGTTCCGAAATTATTAAAGTCGTTTTTAACAAACTGACTTTAACCTTTACCTTATTAGGTTTTATTTTTTGACGTTATTTAAACTTTGTCAATAGTCTGTAATCAGATTTTGACACTCGTTTGGATTATAGGTTTTGTTGCTTTCAACTATTGTCAGAGTTTGTTTAGGCAAACTACTGACAAAGTTTTGACTGAAAACGAAAACAACTTCATTTATACATAACCTAATCTACTAATTTATGGATTTTAAAAAAAACTTAAAAATATGGACTTAGATTTTGGAACTCTTTTCATTGGAGTATTGGCTCTCCTTGCGTGTATAGCACCTTTTGCTCTGGATTACAGAAGCAGAAAAAATAAAGAAGCTAATTTATTACAACCTTTAAAAAACTTCGCACAACAACATAATGCTCAAATCAATGACTATGAAGTGTGTAAAGATTTTATTATTGGAATAGACAAAAAAGAAAATAGTGTTTTCTTTTACAAACAAGATAATGCAGTTTTGCAATACATTGACCTTGATACAATTCAAACGTGTAAAGTCATTACTTCGCACAAAACAATGACCAATGCAAAAGGAAATTATAAAGTAATCACTAAATTGGAATTGAGTTTTGTTTCAACTAGCAAAGCAGAACAGATAATTGAATTTTTTAACGCTGATACTTCTCCTCAACTTTTTGGAGAAGTTCAAGTAATTGAAAAATGGTGTAAAATCATTACTAATCAACTGAAAAAATAAAAAGAATAAAATAAAACTACCCTAATTGACTAGAAAAATGTTGATTAGGGTAGTTTTTTTACTTATACACTTTATGAAACAGTATCATTTAAAAAGTTCTACCTTTTTTACGTTTAGTAACATCTATATTTCCATCTAAATCAGCTACTCCAAAATGATTTCTAGTAGAATCAAATACTTCATAATGGTCTTTGTGTAAATTATCCAAATACCAAAAATAACCCGTTTTAATTTCTTCATAAACGGTTTGTCCTTGCTGAACCATTGAAGTACGTTTAAAATATTTTGTGTTTGTAAGTGAAAAAGAAGTCGCATGATTTTTACGTGTCCATTCTATAAGTTCATTTAAAGTAGAAATAAAAGGAATACGAGCAAAAGTATGAGGGTGATTTTCTAAATGTAAGGCATCTTTAAAGACAATGAGATATTCTCTATCAGCAGGTAATGTTTTTTTCAGATTCAAAACAAGCACTTTTTCATGATTCCAAAAACGTTCAGCAGCTTCTTGTAAAACTATGGGAACAGTAGCATTAGATTGTATTGTTTCATTTATATTCCAAATAAAATAAATACATTCCTCATTTTTGAGAGAATAATCGGTAATTTGATTGGCTTTCTTAGTAAAAGCACTCCTCAAAATGCTAGGACTGGATTCCAAATAAACAGCATCATCTAATACTTTACATTGATGGAGAAAAAATTTTATGTTTTCTTCATCATAAAACAAATTTACTTTGTGTGTATCATTGCTCTCTTTGATAAGCTCAACAGTGTATTCAATAAAATTTTGAAATGAATTTTTATCATTTACAATATCAATAATTGTATCCTCATTTTGAGGAAAGAGTACAAAAACGTTCAAATTCATTCTAAAATTCTATTAAACATTGATTAAAAGCCCATTAATTGTTCTAAATCTGTATCTATTTGGTCAAAAAATCCCTTTGGTTGATTTTTTATTTTTCCTCCTTTTAGTATTTGTACTTCTGTGGCTCTTACAGCGTGTTTGTTTTCATCTCTATCAAAATACCAAATTTTGACATTTTCTTTTTCGATTTGTTCTTTTTTACAAGCTACTAAAGTTCCATTTATGATATGGTCAGAATGTGTTTCTATGATAATCTGAATTCCTGCTTGTGCTGCCAAACACATAAGTTCAGTTAATTTTGCTTGTGCATGTGGGTGTAAATGTGCTTCTGGATTTTCAATAATTATCAAACTGTATTTTTCGGCTGCCAAAATAGCAACAATTAAAGGCAAAGCATACGTAATTCCAAAACCTACGTTTTCGGCTCTAAAATCATAAGTAGGAAATCCTTCTTTAACATCAAAATTATAACGAATTTCAAAGCCTTTGCCTAAAGATTCAATTTTTACATTTACATTCTGACTTATTTCTCTTTCCCAAGCTGTTGTTTGAGAAAGCAAATCATCAAATTTATTATTTGAGCTAAGTAAAGATTTATTGACTTTTTTAGAACTGTAATGATGCAGAAAATGAGCTACTAATTCGCCTTGCCCTTTTTCGATAGATAATTGTTTGTTTATTTCTACTTCATAATCATCTTTTGGATAAGATTCTCTAGGTGATAATCTTGCAGCACTTAGATATTGAAAATCATTTGTAAAAAGACTATATTTTTTCAAATCTTCTTCCAAAGGAACAACACTATCTTCCATTTTCTTTAAAAACGTAGCTTCATTATTATTGTCTTCAAACTTAAATTTCCAATTATATTTACCTTCATTTATATCTAATCCAATTTCTAAATAATCCTCTTTTGCATATTGATAAACCACATCTTGTGCCGTTCCAATTTCACAAAGTGGTTTATTCAAATCCAATATTTTCTCTAATCTATTTTTTTGATGACTCTGACGAAGAAGTAAAAGACTCTGAATAATGGAAGATTTACCAACGCCATTTTGTCCACAGATTATAGTCAAATTTCCTAATTCTATATCTGTATCAGAATGAGATTTAAAATTTTTGAGTTTTATTTTTTTTATCACAATGATTTTTATTTGTAGTTTTTAGTTGTTTAGCGTTTCGCTAATAATTTTTTCGATGGCTTCAAAACGATTTTCTACACTTTGTTTTTGTGCTGTACTTCTTGAAATGGCTATCATAAATTTCTCGTCTTCTTGATTATGCAAAGCCATAAATTTTTCTTTAAAAACTTCTTTTTTCTCTATTAATTCTTTTGTTTGATACGTATGAAGTTTTGCCAAATTTACGCTCAAAGCTTCAAAAATTGCTTTATTGATTGGTTTTCTATAATCATCTTTTTTCATTCGTTTGCGAAAAGCATCATCTCCAAAAATAGCAAAAGCTGTATCCATTGCCTTTCTGAAATCTGACTTTAAACGTTCTGTTTCTTCTTGAGTTAAATTTTTTATGGCAGTCATTCCTCTATTCATAAAGCTATCCAAATCTGGACGGTATTCTTTATAATCTATCAAATAAAAAGATAGAAAACGAGTAGCGAAATCTCTGTCTTCCATGCGTTGTGATTTTACTTTTCCTTCTGTTGCACGAATAAAACTTTGTCCTTCTTTGGTCTTCTCATTTACTAATTCTGCCACCAATTCCGAAGCAACTCCTTGATGAATAGCATGTCTAATTTCTTGTGGAGTAAGCACCAAACCACCTTGATTGATTCTTCTAAAAAGAGTATATTTTACAATATCTGGTGTTCCTTTTTCTAAAATATAAGCTGTAATAGAAAATGTTTTGATGCGTCTTTGCAAATCTCTAGGCAAATCATCGTATTTTTTTCCTTCATATTGTTTCAAAAACTCTAGCTTTTCTAACTTTAAATCTTGACGAGTTACGAAACTTTCCAATGTAGAAAT
>DAIUBX010000177.1:0-943 GCA_036846465.1 Bernardetia sp. | reverse complement strand
GCTGTAAACCATCAATTACACGCCATTCATTATCATCACTTGCATCAAAATAAAAAGTAGGAATAGGCAAATGAAGTAAAATAGATTCAATAAAACGACTTTTTTTAGTATCATTCCACAGATGAGCCAAACGCTGGAACTCTGTATCCATTTTTATTTCATTGTGTTCTAATCGTTCTATTAAATCGCCTAAATTAAGGTGTTGAGTACGTACTTTTATATCATTTGGGTCAAATGGAATTTCTATGTCTATTTCTTCGTTTCCATATTCTATTTCTACTGGAATTTCTTCTTTTAATTCTGTTTCCATTTCATTGTTTATATCAAATAAGCTATTTGTTTTTTCTTTTTGATTATGTAGTTCAGGCATATAGTATAGTTATTTTATATTTTGTAATATACTGCAAGTTAGCAAAAATGAATATCAAAATAAAGTGAAATTTAGTTTTCTTTCGCTTCTCTTAACGCAGTATTCAATAGCTCTTCTGAAAGCCTAAAATTTGTTTGTTGAATTTTTTCTAAAATAGGCTTTATTGAAGGTATAACTCCTTCTAATTTTGCATAAATTAATATGCCTAAAGTTCCTGTAAAAGTTATTTCTAGTTTTTTTGCTAATTTTCTAGCTTTGTTATCGTCTAAAATTACTAAAGTATTGTCTATTTCAAAAGATAAAGCAATACACTTGCCTCTCCTCTATCGACTTGAGATTCAAATATAATTTGTTTTTGTTTATCAACAACAGATTTGACAACAAACCAATTTGGTAGATTTTCTCCGTATTCTTCTACTATTTCGGAAGTAATTATTATTTCTTTGAATAATTTTTTAAGCAATTCTAATTCCTCAATTTTAGATAATAAAATTAAGCAACTTGTATCAGCAATAATCAGTTTAGAGTTGTATATTTTTGACATCATCACTTAGTTCAGAAGCTGGAAAATTA
>DAIUBX010000176.1:3106-6558 GCA_036846465.1 Bernardetia sp. | reverse complement strand
TTTTTAATAGTTTGTGATAAACCTACTCTCTCCAAATTATCAAGCAATTTTTGGACAGATAAAGGAGGGTTTTTCAGCGTAGCTAACTGATTAAAGAATGATTTTTTGACTAATTCTGAATCAGTTTCAAAAAGTAATAAACAAAAATCATCAGGAGAAATTGCATTTACTTCATACTTTTCTAACTCTTTTGAAGGAAAATCTTTAAGGTTAAAAGTAATTATAAATTTAGCTTTACTTAAAATAGCAGTTGCCAAAACGTGTCTATCATCAATATCTGGCAATTCTAATTTTTGTAATAAATCCTCATAATTATCTATTTCTACTACATTTGCATCTTCAAAAATGGCATTCATGAGTTTTACAGTTTTTTCTAAACTTTCTGAGCTTAAGTCTGGACGATTTTTGAGTAAATTTCTAGTCCATTCTTCATGAAGTTTATCAGACCATTTAGGTTGATACAATTTTTGAGAAGCCAAATGTAAAAGAAAATCTCGTAAAGGAGCAGGATACAATACACAAGCATCTAAAACAGCAATTATTTTACTCATTCGTATCCTAAGTTTAATTCTTGTGCCTGTTTTGTAAGTTCTTCAAGATTTGTATTTTGTTTTTCTTTTAGATGATTTTCATAGTCTAAAATGTCGTACACTTTTACTCTGCGATGTGTTCCTATTTTATGAAATGGAATTTCTCCTTTTTCTAATAATTTTATCAAATAAGGACGAGAAACATTCAAATAATCGGCTGCTTCTTGTGTCGTAAACTCATCTTTTTCTAAAAATAAATTTGATGATAATTCAATCTTTTTTTCTTTTGCAACTTCTTTGAGTAATTCTAAAACAGCTTCTAATAAAGTTGTAGAGATTTCTATATCTTGATGTATTGAATTAGAAACAGAAAACGAAATTTTCTTTTCTTGTTTATTATTTTCCTTTTCAGGATTAATAGACAACAACCTAATCAAATTCTCCACCTCAGATAAAGAATAATTAGGTAAGTTAGACAAGAATTTTGAGTTAATTAGTTTCATAAGAATTTCTATTTAGAGCTTTTACTTTTTTTTTAAACGAAATAAACGAAACAAAAGTTTATGTTCTGTTTTCTTTGCTAGAAAAAAGTAATAGTTTTAACTATCAAACCAATACCCATTCCGATAAAAGATATTCCAAAAATTATTTGAAGTAGATTTTTGATTTTGGATAGAAAATTCATAAAAACACAGGAACACGCAAGTTGAAAAAATGGATACTAAAAAATACTTTGCATCAGTATAAACAGCGTGAAATTAATGGATTTGTTTGTTTGAGTTTTTCTATTCAGAAATATAGATAACTTTAACTATCAAATAGATGCCAGTACTTATGAAAACTACTCCCCAAAGCCCAACTAAATACGTCCAATTACTATATCCTTTAAGAAACTCATCTTTTTCTTGGCTATAAATTACTGAATAGGTGCGCCCTTCTTCTCCCTTTCCTCCATACCAATCGTATGTTTTTCCTTTATATTTTATTTGAGCAACAGAGCCTTTACTCGTATGTCGCCGTTTAAGCATCACAACTTCTACTTCCATTCCTTCTTTTTTTATCTCTTGTTGCTGAAGATAATCGGAGGTGTTGAAGTAAATTATTATTACACCTGCTGCTCCCATAAAAAATGCGATTATAAATATTATAAATTCAGCTCTCATATTATTATTTTCTTCATAATTTAATTATTATATGACTATCTAACGAGCTTAACGTTGTTTTTGATACAATTTGAAAGATAGAAGTAAAAAACTCTTAACTTGCCTACTTGTTATATCATTTTCAACTATTTAAAACCTTAGGGTCTCTGAAGACCCTAAGGGTTTTGAAACTAACTAATCAACTATGTTATTCAAAAATTTTAAAACTGTTTTATCAATACTCATTTTCATGAGTATTTCCTCTTTTGGTTTTGCTCAAAAAATAAACTATAAAGTATCATTTCCTGCACCACAAACGCATTATGCAAGTGTTACGATTGAGGTAAGCGAAATTCCAACAGATAAAGAAAGCATCGATTTTGTAATGCCAGTTTGGGCTCCAGGGTCGTATCTGATTCGTGAATTTGCAAAAGGTGTAGAAAGCGTAAAGTCTGATTCTGACATTGAAAAAACGGCAAAAAATGTATGGAAAGTCAAAACAAATGGCAAATCAACAGTCAAAATTATGTACGATGTATATGGTTTCGAACATTCTGTAAGAACGAGTTTTATCGATGCTTCTCATGCTGCACTTATTCCGACAAGTATTTTTATGTATGTCGACGGAATGAAAAAAGAAAAAGCTGTTTTGGAAATTGAAAAACCAACTTATTGGAAAACGATTTCAGTAGCTTTAAAAAATAAGGACGGAAAAGACAACGTTTTTGAAGTTCCGAATTATGATATTTTGGCAGATTCTCCTATCGAAATAGGCAATCAAGATATTTTAGAATTTACGGCAGCAGGTGTAAAACATTCGGTTGTCATGTACGGAAAAGGAAATTATGATAACACCAAAATCACAAAAGATATGGCTAAAATTGTAGAAGAAGCTACAAAAGTGTGGGGCGAAAATCCAGCAGAGGACTACAAATTTATCGTTCATAATTCAAGATATGGAGGAGGAGGACTAGAACACCTCAACTCTACAAGTTTGGTTGTCGATAGAATGTCATATGGAACAGAACGTGGTTATTTAGGGTTTTTGGGACTTGTTGCTCATGAATATTTCCATCTTTGGAATGTAAAGCGTTTACGTCCTTTTGCTCTGACAGAATACGACTATACGCAAGAACAATACACAAATTTGTTATGGATTTTTGAAGGATTTACTTCGTATTATGATGAATTACTTTTGACTAGAGCAGGTTTTGTAGATGATAATTATTACCTCAGTACGCTTTCAGGAAATATTTCATCAGCAGAAAACAAAAAAGGAAGACACATTCAACCAGTTACAGAAGCGAGTTTTGATGCGTGGATAAAAGCCTATCGTCCAAATGAAAACTCTGGAAATACGACTGTTTCGTATTATGGACAAGGAAGCGTTTATGCAGCGATGTTAGATTTGATGATTATTGAAGCTACTGATGCAAAAAGTAATTTGGATAATGTAATGCGTTATTTGTACGATGAATATTACAAAAAACAAAAAAGAGGTTATACAGATGCAGAATTTCAAGCAGCAGTAGAAAAAATTGCAGGAAAATCGTTTGATTCATTTTTCAAAAATGTAGTTTATGGAACTCAAATTCCTGACTATGCAACCTATTTAGATTATGCAGGTCTTAAATTAATGGTTTCTTCAACTACATCAAAAGCAACTTTAGCCATAAGCACTTCTGAAAGTAGTGGAAATTTGAAAATAAGAAGTGTCGTAAGAGATGGTGCAGGATACAATCAAGGTTTGAATGTAGATGATGAAATTATTGCAGCCGAT
>DAIUBX010000176.1:0-3096 GCA_036846465.1 Bernardetia sp. | reverse complement strand
TGTATTAAAGACTTTTTTGTCGAAGCAAACCCGAGTGTTGATGATGAAATCATTGCAGCCGATAATTTTAGAGTTACTTCAAATGGAGAGCTTTCAGAAATTTTGCAGTACAAAAAAGTAGGTGATGAAGTAGAACTATTAATTGCTCGTGACGGACTTTTGCAAACACTAAAAATCAAATTAGAAGCTGATGATACAAAAGGATACAGAATTGATAAAATCGAAAATCCTTCTAAAAAACAGCAAAAAATATATCAAAAGTGGTTTGAGAAAAAGTAAAAGTAGCTTACTCTTCAGAGTGAGAAAAAATGTAGCGTAAACTTTAGTTTGCGTTTAAATAATTTCCTTCAAAATCATTCTATTAATAAAATGATTTTGAAGGATTTTTTGATGAAAAAGAAAGTCTAATTATATCTTTTTCAAAACTTTCTTGATATTTTCTATATCTTAGCTAGAAATTATAATTTTAGAGATAAATACAATGGGAATTTTTCAGAAAAGCGTACTCAAAAGTTTTGTTAGAGAACAAACCAAAAATAATTCAGAAGCAATTCAGAATGCGTATCAAAAATTTTTAGCCTATTTTGGAGATGAATCTGTACAAGAAAATATTAGAAAAGTAAAAGAAGAACAATTTCAAGAGGGTTTTTTGAAAAAAATTTTTGTTGATATTTTGGATTATACGCTTTTTCCAAATCCAAACCATAATCTTATTACAGAACTCAAAAATCCAAACGATAGTAAAAAAGCTGATGCAGGAATTTTAGATACAAATAAAGAAAACACCATTTTGGCAGTCATTGAGCTAAAAGATATGCGTACTCGTTTGATGGCAAGTATCGAAAATCAAGCCTTTGGATATAAAAGACAGCACCCAAATTGTCGCTATGTCATTACTTCAAATTTTCAATTTTTGCGTTTGTATTTGGATAATGCCTACGAACACGAAGAGTTTGATTTATTTAATTTGGATTATGATAATTTTACTATTCTTTATACGCTGCTACAAAAAGACAATTTACTTTTGGGTTTGCCTTTACAACTCAAAAAACAATCTATTGCTAGAGAAGAAGAATTGACTTTAGAATTTTATAATCGTTATCAATCTTCAAAAGAACTTATTTTTCTTTCTTTAGCTCGTCAGAACAAACAATTTGATGCTATTTTGCTTTTTGAAAAAACACAAAAATTATTGGATAGACTTATTTTTATGTGTTTTGCTAAAGACAAAGGACTTTTACCTCCCAATCTTATCCAAACCATTATTGAAGAATGGAAAAATAGAATCGAAGAAGGCGATACAATTACACTTTATGATAGGTTAAAGCATCATTTTCGTTTTATTGATACAGGTTTTAAGAGCAAAAAATATGATATTTATGGCTATAATGGAGGACTTTTCGCACCTGACAACGTTTTAGACACTATTATTTTTACCAATAGTGAAAATTTAGAAAATTTACTTGAGTCGCTCAATCAATATAATTTTGAAACCGATATTGACATCAATGTTTTGGGTCATATTTTCGAACATTCCTTAAATGAAATCGACCAAAAAAGAATTGAACTTTTAGAAGATTTAGAAGCCATAGAAGCTGGAAAAGAACCTAAAAATATCGGAAAAAGAAAACAAGATGGCGTTTTTTATACGCCTATTCCGATTACAAAATACATTATCGAACAAAGTGTAGGAAATCTTTGTCAGCAAAAAAAGTCAGAACTTCAAATCCTTGACGAACAACTCTCTTGGGACGAAATAGAAAATTATACCGAAATTCAAACGAGCGAATTACTTGAAAAAATTGAATTTTATCAAAAATGGCTAGATACGGTTACTGTTCTTGACCCTGCCTGTGGTTCGGGAGCATTTCTGAATCAAGTTTTGAACTTTTTTATTTATGAATACGAATGGATAGAAAATCTCAAAACAGGAGTTTTGGCAAGACAAGAAGAAAAAAAAGAACCTAAAAATACAGATTCTACTGAAACCAAAAAAACGAATTTATTAAGCATTTTTGATGCTCCTTTGCCGAGCGTTGTCAAAAAACAAGAAAGTAATTTGATTCATCAGATTTTGGAAAATAATATTTTTGGTGTCGATTTGAATACCGAAAGTATTTCGATTACACAGCTTTCTCTTTGGCTCAAAACGGCTCAAATGCGTCGAAAATTAAACGACCTTTCCAATAATATCAAAGTGGGAAATTCTCTTATTTCTGACAAAAGTATAGACGAAAAAGCATTTGATTGGAAAACGGCATTTAAAGTAACCGAATTTACTGTCATTGTTGGAAATCCTCCGTATGTTCGTCAGGAGCGTTTGAATGAAAAACAGAAAGATTATTTGCAACAAAATTATCAAAATATAGCCACAGGAACGGCAGATTTGTATGTCTATTTTTATGAAAAAGCATTACAACTTCTTCAAAAAGACGGCATTTTGGGATATATTACGCCAAATAAATGGTTCAAGACAAAATATGGTCAAAATCTAAGAAACCGTTTAAAACCTCTTGATATTCAGATGATTATAGATTTTTTTGAAGTAAAAGTTTTTGATGATGCAGCCACAGAACCACAAATTATTATCCTAAAAAATAGAAATTCAGACAACGATTTTGATTATTTTCCTATCACAAAACAGCTTTTGGGAGAAGAAGGATTAGAACATTTTGCCACCAAAATAAATGCAAAAAACGAACTAAAAATTACCATAAAAAAGGAAAATCTAAATCCTACTGAATGGACATTTGCAGATAATGCCTATCAAAACATTTTAGACAAAATAACAGGAAGGAACATTGCAAAAACTAAATTAAAACAAATCATTTCTCTAAAAGAATATTCTCAAAATGGAATTTATTATGGAATAAAAACAGGATTGAATAAGGCTTTTATAATTGATAAAAAGACAAAAGAAGAAATCATAAACAAAGACCCAAAAAGTGCAGAATTGATAAAACCGTACATAAATGGAACTGATATAAAAAAATGGCATTTAGAGGATAAAACAGATACTTTTTTGATTTTTACAAAACGAGGAACTCAAATTGATAATTATCCTGCTATCAAAAATCATTTACTACCATTTTATGA
>DAIUBX010000175.1:5363-6587 GCA_036846465.1 Bernardetia sp. | reverse complement strand
AAAACTAAGGCTTCAGAAGAATTAGAGGCATTTGAAATGACAGTAATTACTTTTCGCTGTTGTCCTGCTTTGTGAGCAGAATTAAAACGAACAATTATTTTTCCCTCTTCATTGGGTGCAATGGGTTCTTTTGTCCATTCTGGAGCAGTACATCCACAAGTAGTTCGAATATCTTGCAGCATTAATGGATAATTTCCCGTATTTTTAAATGAAAAAACATATTCAACAATTTTACCTTCTTCAATCTCGCCAAAATCATGTTCACGGTTTGTAAAAGTGAGTTGAGCTTGTCTATCATCTGTTTTTTTTGTAAAAGTAGTTGTTTCCTTCTTTGTTTCTGTAACCACTTGAGCTTGAATAGCTTGGCTAGACAAAAAAGTAAAGGCTGCGAAAAGTGATGCAAAAAATATTTTTTTCATAGTTTTGTTTGATGTAAAGTTTATAATCCTTTATTTAGAACCAAAATTATTTAAAAGATTCATTTTTACAAACCTTATCTAGTCTAACTTTGTTTCTAGTTTTAAAATTAATAAAAATAAGTCAATTATTTTGCCATAAATATTTTTTTAACTTTATTATCAAATTCTCATTTTATATTATTTCCTTACTTTATTCTAGAAATCATGAAATCTATCTTTCCTTCTTTATCTATATTCTGTATTATAGCCTTATTTTCGCTTGTTTTTTTATGTACAGCCTGTGATCCGAATGACGAACGAATAGGTGGTTTTCCTCAAGAGGGACAAATTTGGGCTGATGTAGAAGACCTCAGTTATACATTTGATGACCCAAGTGGAACGCTTGTTTCGATTGCCAATACATATTCAGAGACTGTGCAGACACTTTCTATGTATAGAAGATCAGCTCCTAATGCGTTAAGATTTGGAACTTTTCGTGTCTTGCTTACTCGCTTTGATTTTGATAATACTACACCTAGAATTTTAGATAATACAAATGTTCGTCTTGATTTCGAACCTCAACCAAATACTATTTATAATAATTCTGGAGGAGATATTCTATTTGAAGTTTTGAGTATAGAAAATGACGTAATTAAAGCTAATTTTAGTGGAACACTACAAAATAGTTTGAATGCTAACCAACAAGTACGAGTAAGAAATGGTGCTTTACATATCAGAATACGAAGAGAATAGCAAGAATACAACTAATAATAATGATATAAATTAGATTGAAAAATATCTATTTTATTAAAAATCAATACTTTAT
>DAIUBX010000175.1:0-5353 GCA_036846465.1 Bernardetia sp. | reverse complement strand
AAAAAAAGCTAGTGTATTGATTTTTTTGCTTTGAATTAAATAATATTTTGTAGATTTGCCTTTCTGTAAACTTAATAATCAGAGAACAAAAATAGTAAGGTCTAAAATACCTACTCTCACACTCACTAATAATTTTTTTACTAAAATCCAATTATATGGACTTTAAGCGTACTTCTCTATCCTTGTTTTGTGCTTCACTTATTTTTACTTGTGCAGCTTTTACAGTAACTCCCTCAGAAGTTACTAAACCTACAAATAAAAATAATAGAAATAAAAAAACAAAAAAAGGTTCTCATAGTCTTATTATTGCCTCTTCTTCTCTAAATTCTGCATTTTCTACTTCATCTTCATCTTTAAACTGTTTTCAGACACCTTTTTTACCCACTTTTTATGCAGTAGTTAAAGACACAGTGCTTAAAGAAAATACTGTGGTAGAAGTTGCTTCTGACGATGTAGATAATCGCCAAGACGGACAAGAGCAAGTAAATATTTTATCCTTGTTAGATGATGAGGCTAATCAAAAGACAAACGAAAATGATATTGAATTAGATACCGAAGAAATTGAAACAATTGACTTTTTAGCTCCTAATAATCTAGTTATTGCGCCTCAATTATTAGAAAAAATAGCTATTAGAGAAAATTTTGTAAATTCATTAGTTGATATTGCAGTAGCTCAAGAAGGCGTTCCTTATGTACATGGAGGTAAATCACCAAGAGGTTTTGATTGCTCTGGTTTTGTATCGTATGTTTATAGCCAATTTAATATCAATCTTCCTGCTTCTTCTAGCTCGTATGATAACGTAGGTAAAAAAGTAAAATTAGAAAATGTTCAAGTAGGAGATATACTTTGTTTTACAGGTAGAAATTCTCGTTCTGGGCGTACAGGACACGTCGGAATTGTTGTAGAAAATAATCCAAACGAACCTATAAAATTCATTCATGCAGCATCGGGCAGCAGAAGACAAATTACGTATAGCACAATGGAAAGTGCGTATTACAAAGCTCGTTTTCGCTCTGCTCGTAGGATTTCTGCTCCAGTTTTGGAGGAGGTTTTGGAAACAGAAAGTGCTGAATAAAGAAATTTGATTTATTTCATATTAAAAAAAGGGATTCAAATTATATTTGAATCCCTTTTTTATTGACTATTTTTTCTTTATTTCTCTTCTTTTGGTTTATCTACCTTTTACGTCTAATACCTTAGTAAATTTCTTTAGTATTTTGAGTGTTCCGAAGATTAATAAACTTACTCCAAAAATAATATACCATTCGTTAGGAGGTCCGTACATAAATGTTTTGAAATAAAAACGAATAGCAATAAAGACAGTAAAAATAAGCATTAAGGCAAAAAATCCATTGTACTCACGTTTTAAAACATTTTTAGCAGAAAATTCTAAGTTTGCACCATTAAAGTTCGAAAAACGAGGAATAAAAGGAGGAACATTTGCAGCCCAATCCAAATACTGCTGACCAAATTTGTTACGCAAAAAATATTCTTCTGCATACATAATACGCTCATAATACAACCAATACGCCAAAACAAAACACGTAATAAACCAAAAATTAGCCGTTAGCAGAGCTACACCGAGCCACATCAAGAAATTCCCAACATAAAGTGGGTGTCTTACAATCGAATAAATTCCACTTGTATTGAGCGTTTCGGCTACTTGTTGTTTTGTATTTCTTCCTGAAGTTCCTTTTGGCGTGTGTCCGACAGTATAAGCTCTCACAAACTGTCCCAAAAGACCGACAGCCAAACAAACTATTCGTAATACGGAAACCACTCTGGAAAACCTTGATTTTGAGCCTGCCACGCATAAAGCCCTAATGCTATAAAAATAAAAGGAATTGGAAGTGTGCCTCTATGTTTGAATAAAAAATTACCTTCTTTGTCTAGTTCTTCAATTAATGCCATTTAGTGAGTTGTATTATGAGTTTAATAATTTTTGAGCAGATAAAAGCTCTTATTTTTTAGTGCTGCAAAGGTAAGGTATTTTATCTAGCTCTTAAAAGTTTAGGAAAGGTTTATGAGAAGTTTATGACTGATTTTGTATTAGGCAATCTATAAAAATAGGGTTAAAACTCTGTCCAATTTATAATTCCTACTATATTTTTTAATTGAACAGGGATTCAAGCCTGTTTAATAATACATGTTTTCAAAAAGTCAATTTCTTCTTTTGCACCAATTTTAAATTCTGAGTCTAATTTTTCTAAATCTAAAATCAATTTTTGAATAAAATCTTGATGACTTTTTCGGTTTGGAAAAAATGGTTTGTGAGCTAATGAAGAAGCTATTTTTTGCCATTTCTTTAGAAAATTTTGTGTAGAAGAATCAAAATAACTTTCAGCAAATTTCTGCCAAATGTATTCTATTGCTTGACTATTTGGGTGCAATAAATCAGTTTCATAAAAACGATAATCACGTAAATCATCTAAAACGAGTTCATAAGAAGGAAAATAGACTACATTATCAAATTTTTGTGTGATAGAATGTGCCAAAACTCTCAAAATAGATTTACTGACACTATTTTCTACTAAACCTTCCTTCAAATGACGAACAGGACTGACGGTAATAATAATCTGTTTTTCTTTGTTTCCGAATGAATTTATTTTTTTGATACATTCTTCAAATTTCGTTTTGGCTATTTCTAAATCAATCAATGTTTTATCAAATAAATTCTTATTCTGTTTATGACAATTTGAAATTGATATTTTATTATTTCCATAGTCTTCATTTTCTTGAATTAATTCATACATAAAAGCTGTTCCGAAAGTCAGAATAATTATATCTGTTTTTTCTAAAAAGGAATACGTTTGTTTTGCTTTTTCTTTAATAATTCGTTTTAATTCTTCTTTGTCTTGACTGGCAATTTTGGAATGAAGATGATAATTATACCAAACGTCATCGTGCTGAATATAGAATTTTTCTAAATTATCCATCAAAACCTCCCCATTTTTATCCTCCATAACCCAGTTTAAGAGCTGAATCACAGAAAGAGGATTGAAAATTACACCAAAAGGATTGATTAGCGTTTCAAATTTATTTTCAAGGAGTTTTTGTCCAATATTTTCTGAAAAACAAGAACCCATCGCAACTATCTTATTCGATAAATTTATTTTTTTTTGTAATGGAATTGGATTGAGTTCGGTTCTGAATTTCACGTTATTGAATTTATGAGTTGATTTTAGAATTTAGTTTACCTTATTTTGCAAATAAAAAGTAGCACAGGCTTCCCAGTCTGTGCAAAAACTGAACGCAGACTAAAGTCTGCGCTACATAATTACAAAACTATGAAATATTTAATTGTTGGACTTGGAAATATTGGTTCAGAATATGCAAAAACACGTCATAATGTAGGTTTTATGGCCGTCGATAAAATGGCAGAATCAAAAGGAGTAACTTTTGAGACCAAACGATATGCTGATATTGCTTCTTTCAAGCACAAAGGTAAAGCAATTCATTTGATAAAACCTTCTACGTATATGAATTTGAGTGGAAAAGCTGTTCGTCATTGGCTTACCGAACTCAAAATTGAAATTGAAAATTGTTTGGTTATTGTTGATGACTTGGCTTTGCCTTTAGAAACGCTCAGAATGCGTAAAAAAGGTTCTGATGCAGGACACAATGGATTAAAAAATATTCAAGATTTACTACAAACTCAAAATTATCCTCGTTTGCGTGTCGGAATTGGCGACAATTTTTCAAAAGGAAAACAAATTGATTTTGTTTTGGGAGAATTTGACAAAAATGAATCAGCAGCTTTGCCTTTAATTTTGGATAAAATAGAAGAAATGACGCTTTCTTTTTGTAGTATTGGAATTGATAGAACGATGAGTCAGTATAATTCGTAAATTTTTCTTCTTTATTTTTACTGTGTCCTAAAGGATTAATAGGATTTGAACTTGTAAGTCAGTACAGTGTTTCAAAAGTTTTACTACAAACTTCAGACAGGGTTAAAACCCTGTCCAATTTATAATTCAGAATTATTTTCTTCAATTGAACAGGGTTTTAACCCTGTTTTATGTATAAAAAATAACCTAAAACTTTTGAAACAGTGTAGTCAGCGAAGCTAAATACAGATAAACACAATTTATTACTTGAATAAATCAACCTTAAAGGAATTGATTCTTAAAAATTGTATTTTAATGCTCTGTATTTAATAAAAATAGTAGGGTGCAGAATCCCTTCTTTATTTCAATATTGAAAATAGAGAAGGGATTTGTTATTTAATTGCAAATTTTTGTCACTAATTGGAACAAGCATTCTGATTTATTTATCTTTACAAAAAAACATAGGGAAAGAAATACAATAATCAATTATATTTTTTAGAAAACTCATCTCAAAAATGACTAACAGACCATTTATCTCAAAATTTTTATTTATTCTTTCTTTATTACAGACTTTTGGTTTTTTTTCTTGTTCTGATAACAAAACAGTACAAAGCGAAGAAAACATGGAAACAACAACTGAAGAAGTTATTATAGAAAAAGAAATTACAGAAGCCACTATGCCTTCACTTACAGAACAATTATCAGACAAAGCAAATGCTTTCAAAGAAAAAGCAGACCCAGAAAAAGTAAAAAGCTATGAAGCTGCCATTGAAAAAGTAGCTGCAAGTGGAATCATAGAAAAGTCTAAAAAAGAAGGTGATAAAGCTCCTGATTTTACGCTTCCAAATGCAACAGGACAAAAAATATCTTTAACAGATAAAACAAAAAATGGTTATACGATAATTACTTGGTACAGAGGTGGTTGGTGTCCGTATTGTAATCTTACTTTGGCTGCGTGGCAAGATATTTTACCAGAAATAAAAGCTGAAAATGTAGAGCTAATTGCAATTACACCCGAACTTCCTGATAGCACACTTTCTACAAAAGAAAAAAATGCTTTAGAATTTGAGGTATTAAGCGATATAGGAAACAAAGTAGCAAAAGAATACGGAATTGTTTTTCCCTTGGATGAATCTATTAGAGAAGCCTACAAAAATATGGGCTTAGAAAAATATAACGGAGATGCTTCTTATACTTTGCCTTTGGCTGCTACTTATATTATAAATTCTGAAAATGAGATTGTATATGCTTTCTTAGATGCAGATTATAAAAAACGTGCAGAACCGAAAGACGTTTTGCAGAAAATAAAGGATATGAAGTAATAGAATTACGAATTACGAATTTTATTTTTTTAAACTGAAATTTGTAGAGTATAAAAATACTTGATTCAATTATATCGAGCTTAAAAACTCATTTATTTTGGTAAATAAATGAGTTTTTTTGTGAACACAAGTCAAAAGATGTAATTTTCACTAATCCCTAAATCCTAACATGTATTCCTTTTTCAAAAAGTTCTTTTTTTAGA
>DAIUBX010000174.1:0-6614 GCA_036846465.1 Bernardetia sp. | reverse complement strand
CCAATGTCGCAAATATTCAAAAAGCTCTGCCCGAATCCTTTGTCTTTTTTCGTCCTCGTGATATTGTAAGTGGCGATTTTTATTTTTTTCATCATTTTGAAGAAGAACAAAAAACCGTTTTGGCTGCTGTTGATTGTACAGGGCACGGAGTTCCGGGGGCATTTATGTCTATGATAGGAAACGAAATTTTGAGTAGAATTGTAGCTGAAAACCACATTACCTCTCCTGCAAAAATATTGAATCAACTCAACAAAGGAATCACGACGGCTTTACACAAAGACGAAACAAATATCCATGATGGAATGGACTTGGCTCTTATTTGTATAGATAAAAAAGCCAAAACGCTTACTTTTGCAGGAGCTAAAAATCCAATTTTTTATATTCAGAATAATCAATTAGAAGTAATAAAGGGCGATAAAATGCCTATTGGTGGTTCGGAAAGAGAACATAGGGGCGATTTTACCGAACATGTCATTGATATTTCTACTCCTACAACATTCTATATTTTTTCTGATGGTTTTCAAGACCAATTTGGAGGAGAAGAGGGACGTAAATTTATGATCAAAAACTTTAGAGAACTCCTTTTTGATATTCATACAAAAGATACAGCAGAACAAAAACAAATTCTGTATCAAACTTTTAAAGATTGGATTGGAGATTCTCACAAGCCGATTGATGATGTGCTTGTCATTGGAGGGAAGGTTTAGAATTATGTCCGTTGGAGGGAAAGTAACAACGAGAGGAGTATATTCCTTTTTCCAACCTTCAACGAGGCGTTACCGTCGTTGAGTTCTATAAATTTTAAATCTTCGCCATCAAAAAAGTAATATCATCTCTTTGGTGTTGATTTCCTTGATGATTATCTAAAAACTGTTCTAGTTGTCGTTTTTGAGTCGCTAAATTTTCATTTTTGACAGAATCTATAAAATCAAATAGATTTTGACTTCCTATTCGTTCTAAATTTTTGTTGTTTTGGTCAGCTATTCCATCTGTAAAAAGATAAATAATTTCATTTTTTTCTATCTCAAAAATATCTTGCTCAAAAGTGCGTTCTTCTTCTTTTTGTCTTCCTCCTATTGATTTACGTGTTCCTTTTAAGGTTTTTAATTCTCCATTTTGGGTATAATACATAGGTCGTTTGGCACCAGCAAAGACAACTTTAAAATCATTTGTTTGATTTTCTTCCTCTTCATTTTTGACAATCAAACAAACAGAAATATCCATTCCATCTTGATTAGCTTGTTCAATTTGTCCTACTTTTTCTTTTTTGTTTTGGCGCAAAAGCTGACGAATGCCTTCATGTAATTCTTTCAAAATCAGTTTTGGTTCTACTATTTTTCTTTGTACTACAATTTCATTCAAAAGTCCATTTCCAATCAAAGACATAAACGCCCCCGGAACTCCATGTCCAGAACAATCTGCCACAGCCAAAACTCTAGCCGAAACTTTACCTTTCAAATTTATATCTAAAAAATCACTTTGTTTTTCAGTCATCAGAATTTTAGAAAACCAATAAAAATCTCCTGAAACGCCACTAGAAGGACGATAAATAACCTCACACTCTATAAAATTGCGATACATTTTATTATGAACCGACAAAATGGATTCTTGTATCGTTTGGGCATAACGAATACTGTCGGTCAGTTTTTCATTAATAACATGAGTTTTTGCATTTGCTTTGTCTAGTTCTGTATAAGTTTCAGCATTTTTGAGTGCAATCGAAGTGTAAGTCGCTAAGGATTCTAAAATACTAACATCTCTGTCTGTATAAGCATTTTTTTGAAAACTCTGAACCGTCAAAACACCAATTTTCCTACTTTCATTTTTACTTGATAAGGATAGAGGAACATACAAAATAGATTGAGGTTCTTCTCCCTCAATAATTTCTCCTAGCTCTGAAATATAAGTTTTATATTCTTTCTCCAAATCATTTATAAAAACAGCTTTTTGATTTTTAAGTGTCCAATTTCCTATACTTTCTTTTTCTATATTTTCGCTATGGTCAGGCAAAACTTCATCTTTTTCGATATATCCTGTGTAAAAAAGTTCGTTTTCTTCTTCTCTATACAATCCAATTCCAAATCCTTCGACTGGCATAATCGTCTGAATACGCTCATAAACTTGCTTTATTACCTCTCTAAGTTCTAAAACTGACGTAATTTCTTGTCCTATACTTGTAAGTGTATTTAGATTTTGATACGATTTTTCTAAATTTTCATTGAGTTTTTTTAATGAATTATTTTGCCCTTCGATGGCATCACGCTGTGCCAAAATTTCCTCTCTTTGCTGTTCTAGTTCTTCATTCTGAACCAAAACTTCCTGATTTTTTTCATTCAAATCTTCATTTGTAGATTTTAGTTCTTCATTTTTGACGTTTATTTCGGCTGTTCGTTCTATTACTGTTTGCTCTAATCTTTGATTTTGTTTCTCTATTTGAGCTACTCTATTTTTATAAAATAAATAACCCAAAACTAAAACTAATAAAGGCGCAAAAGTCATAAACCACCAAGTCTGATAAAAAGGAGGCGTTACTTTGATAGAAATACTTTTTTCTTCACTCCAAATTCCGTCTGCATTGGCAGCTTTTATCTTAAAAATATATTTTCCTGCTGGAAGGCTTGTATAAGTAGCAAATTTTCGGCTCGCATCTGTGTAGTTCCAATCCTTGTCAAAACCTTCCATTTTATAAGCAAAACGACTTTTTTGAGGTAAATAATAACTCAAAGCTGTAAAATCAAATTCAATTACTCTATCTTGATGGGATAAAATAATTTCCTCTACTTCATTAATCGGTTTTTCTAAAGGAGAATCTTGATGTGTAGAATCTCTAATAAATACCTCTTCCCCAAAAAGTTTAAATTTGGTAAAAGCCATTTTTGGAGCAAAATTATTTTTTCTCAAATAATTTGGATGAAAAGCATTAAATCCTTCTTTTCCTCCCATAAAAATAACTCCATTTGGAAGAATCATAAGCGCACCACGTTTAAAATCATTTGCTTGAAGTCCGTCTAATTTGTCATAATTAATAAATTGTTTTTTATCCGTATTTTTATCAGAATCATTTTCTGTTTTTTGTGATTTGTTATAATATGATAATCCTTTATTTGTAGTCAGCCAAAGATTATTATTTGTATCTTCTACAATAGCTTGAATTACATCAGAAGGAAGTCCATTTTTTTCTGTAAAATTTTCAAAAGAAAATATTGAATTATCATTGTTATCATAATTTATAAGTTTGTTTAATCCTCCATTTGTGCCTATCCAAAGTATTCCAGTTGCATCTTCAAAAATAGCATTGATCTGATTATGACTAATAGAATTTTTATTTTTCACATCATTCAAAATTCTCTGAAAAGCATTTTTTTCAGCATTATAAAGGTGCAAACCATTTCTAGTTCCTATCCAAAGTCTATTTTTTGAGTCTCGTAAAATAGTTGTAACGTATCCTTCATTCAGAGAAGTCGAATCATTTGTTTTTGGAAAAAAATGTTCAAATTTTTGCGTTTGGATATCATATTTGGCTAATCCGTACAACATTCCTACCCAAATATTTCCACTTTTATCTTCTCCTAAAGATGTTATTTTATCGCCCTTTAATGCGTCTGGATTACTTCTATTAGCTTCAAAAACAGTTATTTTATCATTATTTGTTTTATCTTTTTCTAGCTTCGCCAAACCTTGCCAAGTACCAACCCATAAAGTTTTATTTTTTGCTTTTAAAAGTGTCGTAATAAGTCCGTCTAAAACTGGAGGAGTTTCTTTTGTCTGTAGATACTCAAGGGAAGTCAGTTTTTGATATTCATTTTCTCATTTTCAAACTTAATTTTTTCTAATCCTTTTTCTGTCGCTAACCAAATTGTATTCTCATCTTCGTATTCAAAAGCCCACGTATTTGAACTTTTCAATCCTTTTATTTCTCCTGTCCAAAGTTTAAATTGTTGATTTTGAGGGGAAAAATATTCTATTCCTTCTGAATATAATCCTATCCATATTCCACCCATAGTATCAGCATAAATATCCCAAACTAGAGCTTCTTTAAGTCCGAATTGATAATTCTCTACGCCATATCTTGCCTTAAAATTTCCATTTTCGTCATATTGAAAAATTCCTGCACCAAAGGTCGAAAACCAAATATTGCCTTGCATATCCTGCGCTGCTGCCGTAACAGGTGGAGTAGGTATTTTTTTGATAAATTCTTCTTTTTGAGTATCAAAAATATAAACTCCTTCGTCCCAAGTCAGAATCCAAAGTTTATTTTGATTATCTAAAAAAAGCTTCGAAATACTTGCCGTACCATCTGAATTTGGAAAGTAAAAATTTTTGAATGTTCCATTTTCTGAATTATGCAGTTGTAAAATGGTAGTCGTAACCCAAACTTTATTTTGTTTGTCAATCTGAATAGCTGTTACATTATTATCTTTTAATGAAGTCGAATCTTTTTCATCATTTAAGAAAGTAGTAAAATGATTTTTTTCTACATCAAGAATCTGCAAACCACCACGCTTTGTCCCTATCCAAATAAAATCTTTTTCTATATTTTTTTCTTGCTTTTTTTCAACAGCAAGAGCTTGAATGGTAACATCAGAAAGCATCGTTTCTTTTCGTTCTGTTTGTTTGTTGATAGCAATAGAATAATGAAAAAAGGTTTTACTTTGATAATCAAAATAATTTAAACCTCCATTATTTGTACCTATCCAAATTTTCTCTGTTTCTTGATTTTTATTTATGCTTTGAGCTAGAGAAAGAATGTATGTATCTGATAATCCTTCCGAAATCCCCCCTTTCAAAGTGGGCGCACTTCTATAATTTTGAAAAGAATAGGCATCAAAACGGCTCAAACCATCTCTAGTGCCAAACCACACAAAGCCTTTTTTATCCTGCAAAATACACTTTACACTATTATTTGAAAGTCCATTATCAGTAGAATATTGAGTAAAAAGCACAGAAGGAGCAACAGGCGAAACCGAGTTTTGCTGCGCTAAAACAGTATTTGTAGCAAGAAAAAGAATGATTATTAGCAAGGGGAATGCTAACAAAAAGGAATAACGCATATATTTTTTGATAAATGATTGAACACAAAGTTAATCAAATTAACTATTACAAGAAATCATGCTTTGCAATAAATTTTCATCTTCTTTATAAATATACAATTATTCGAACAAAAAACTATTCCTGTTTCATCATAATTAGACGAAAGCAAGAATAGTTTAAATAAAAACAAGATATTTATCAAAAATTATTACAAAATATAGCTTACTTTTTCTTTTTGCCAAGCGTAATTTTAAAGCCAAAAAGTGTTGTTTCTTCGTTTTTGAGTTTATCTCTTACTTTTTTGAGATCTTCTTCCATTGGTAAATCTTCAGGTTTTATTCCTGTTTCTTTCTCAAAGGCTTCTCTAATGGTTTGATTTGAGTTTTTGTGAGTGTCTTTTATGGATTCTTCGCCTCTAATTTTTGGGTCAGAACTAACTTTAAATTTTGTAAAAAGAGTAGCCAAATTTTTAGAACCAATGGTTACGGCTGGCATAAAATCAGAAACATTTCTTTCTTGTGGAATTTCATTTTGTTCTTTGAGTTCTTTTGGAGAAGTTCCACCAAAAAGCATTTTATCGCCTTCATTTCTAATTCTCTGAAAACCTGCTTTGCTTACACCTCTTTCGTCGGCAATCTGAAAAAGTTCAAACTCATTTTTTGCCAAAATTCTGCGCTGACGCAGACGTTCTCTACTCTCAATTTCTTCTTCAATCAACTCTGCTTTTCGTGTTTGAAGTGCAAAATAAGTTTGTGCAAATGCAACTTCTTGTTTGCGAGAATCTCCATTTTGGGCAATCAAATAACAGGCATAACGAGAAAGGAGATAATCCATTTTCATACGAGAACTCACTCCCGTTTTTACTTTTCTATCTTTCCTCAAAAAATGAAAATCTACATCTTGGTCGCTATTGATACAAGCTGTTTGTGCTTTAGCTATGGTTCGCTCAAAATTTTCCCATTTTGAGTATTGCAATAAAGTTTGCAATGTTCTAGCCGACCAAACTTCATTGCCGTTTCCATCTTTGAGAGCAGCTTTTTCGAAGGCTGATTTGAGTAAAGTTATGTTTTGATTGTCCATAATTGAAAATAAAGGTGAAAAGTTTTTTTAGGTCGTTGGTGAGGACACGAACAACGGCAAGAAAAGAGTTTATATTTTAGAATAACAGGGTTAAAACCCTGTTCAATTCAAAAATCCTACTAAGAATGATAAATTGGACAGGGTTTCAACTCTGTCTTACATTTGCTAATTAGACTAACTAATATACAAAAATTTCAGCTAAAATCATAACGTTTTTTTTGAGAAAATAGGTAATTTTCGTTATTTATTTTATCGATATTTGTGTTGTACAAAACTCATTATTAAATCTGTCTGACACCTTTGAAGGTGTACTGACAGTTAAAAACTTAATTTTAAAACGATGAAAAACAACTTTATATTCTTCGGTGCAATTTTGGGAGCTTTAGCAGTTGGAATTGGAGCTTTTGGAGCTCATGCCTTGAAAGATTGGCTCATTGCTATTGGTCAAACCGAAACATTTCAAACAGCTTCTAAGTATCATTTTTATCATTCTTTTTCTCTTA
>DAIUBX010000173.1:0-6631 GCA_036846465.1 Bernardetia sp. | reverse complement strand
AGGCAAGCCTTTAACCTACAAATACGGTCGTTTTTTGAATTTAAAAAACATGTGGATAAACAGTAGGGTTAAAACCCTGTACAATTTATAATTCAGAATTATTTTCTTCAATTGAACAGGGTTTTAACCCTGTTTTATGTATAAAAAATGACCTAAAACTTTTTAAACACTGTACTAGACACAAAAAAATAGAGTTCCAAAAATGAAACTCTATTTTTTTTGATACAGAAAAAATTAATCCTTAATACAACGTACATATCCACCATATGTATGGTCGCTATAACTTGTGTACGCAGTACCTGTGCTACTCTTATCACGAAGCCAAAAGCACCAACCAAGTGTTTCATTATAATCAGAAGTACTCCACCACATAGCTGCTTCGCCAATGTTATAGAATTCTTTAAAGTCTCTGTAACCACCAGAAAAACCTGAAAACCCTGTTTCATCGGTACCGTTTTTGTCTCCTTTCCAACCTTCTTTACTTTTTAGTTTTTCTCCAGCTACTTTTTCTCCCCCTAAAAACTTTATTAATTTAACATGCTCTTCATAGCTAGGTATATGCCAACCACTAGGAGCTAAACCTCTTGGGTCGCTTACGGCATGTCTATTATATAGTTTGCCATATTTTTCTCCATTTTTTGGGTCATTCTTGTAATAAGACCAAGCTGGTTTACCTTCAACCCCTGCTGTTTTCCATTCTTCATCAGTTTTTGCTTCAAGTATAGCCTCTCCATTTCTAAATGTAGCCACATCTAAATTTTTACTTGCCCATTCTTGGGTATCAATTTTAATAGTAGCTACTTCGCTTGAAGCATCTCCTTCTTTCTCTTTACTAGCAGTACCACAAGCTGTAAAAAATAATACAGATGAAAGCATCAGCAGTATGAGGGTTGTTTTTTTGTATTCCGTTTTGTTTTTTTTGATATAATTTGGTGATTTAAAAATTGCACTAAAGTTATTGTTGATCCTTCGTTTAAGTTTACTCATACTACTAGACATTTTTAGAAAAACATAAATAGGTCAGTCCCAAAGGGCAGACCGTTTACTAAACAGGCTACAAACGGTCTGCTCTACGAGACTGACCTACATAAAAATAATAGCTAGATAATATTTTTGTCTAGTAGTATGAAGTTTACTGTTACGAGCGACAACATGACCATGAACAATATACAAATTTTTTATAAAAAAAATTAATAATTCAAAAAAACGAGGTTATTTCTCTTCTAATAAACTTACTGTACTTGCATCAGCATAATTCCAAGAAACCCAAGTATATTTTTTTTGTTCTTCCAAATACTTTTCAATGCGATCATCTAAATATGTTCCATACGTATTTTTAGTCCAATGCTGTTAAGCTAAGGGTTATGTAAAAGTCGCTCGTGAGACACGAGCAACGGTGGATTTTTTTAGTTTCTAATTAAAATACAATTTATTATTTTATTATTATTTTTAAAATAATTTTTAGAATAAAAATTAACTTTACCGTTGCTCGTGTCCTCACAAGCGACATAAAAATCCTTAGCTTACATAGCATTAGACTTTAGTCTTCAAAAGATAAAAAGATCTTTTCTTCCTCCAAAAGTTAAAGCCTTCGGTGCTTTTTTCGCATACTAAAGTACACGCTACCCTATCTTTCAAAATTTAGTTTCCAAAACAAAATTCTAAAAAAACACTTTATAGGTATGGCTTACAAAAAAATAAATTTAACCAAAATGAAAGACTACAACTTTACTCGTCCAATAGATACAAATGGATTTTCTGATGCAACTTCTCTTTTGAAAGATATTGAAGATGGAAAAACTACTTCACTTGATTTGGTAGAAAAATCATTGCGAAATATTGCCGATAATCACGAACGGTTAAATGCAATGACACAACTTTTTGCAAAAAAAGCCTTAGAAGAAGCTAAAGAAATTACAGACAAAAAAAACATAGAAAAAACAAGTAAAAAAGGAAAATTAGAAGGAATTCCAATTTCACTCAAAGAACCCATAGGCGTAGAGGGACAAGAAGTAACAGGAGGTTCGATTCGAATGCCAATCAAAATAGCTCAAGAAGATGCTTTAGTTGTTCAACGATTAAAAAAAGAAGGTGCAATTATTATCGCTCGTACCAATACACCTGAGTTTAGTTTTGGACACGAAACAAGAAGCCCACGTTTTGGAGTTACGAATAATCCATACTTGAAAGACTATATCCCTGGTGGTTCTTCGGGAGGAGAAAGTGCGTTGATTGCCTCTGGTGGTTCGGTTATCGGAATTGGAACAGATGTCGGTGGTTCTATTCGTTATCCTGCTCATTGCTGTGGTTTGGTGGGTTTCAAGCCTTCTGGAAGAGGTGTAAGTAAAAAAGGAATTTTTCCATTTATAGAAAGAGAAGATTTTTTCTTGAATGACTGGTTGGCAGTAGGGCCAATCACACATTCAGTTAGAGATGCAAAATTGGTTTATGAAGTAATTGCTGATAAAATACCGACAGATAGCAATGATTTGAGTGGTGCAGAACTTATCATAAGTACAGATTTTGATGGAGAAGTAAAAAATGAAATGATACATGAGGTTTTAATCAAAGCCAAACAAGGACTTTTAGAAACGGGCTTAAAACCTAGAAATATTACTATCGAAAATACAGGAAAAATTCATTGGAGTTTTGGTAAAATGATGATCAAGGCAATGAAATATGGTTTAAAAGAATGGTTGAAAAACGAGAAAAATATTGGTATTTCTGTTTTTGTAGAGTCTTTGCGTAGAGTAATTGGAGAAAAAACTGTTTCAGGCGAGATTTATTCCGTACTTTTAGCGTCTAAGTTTTTAGAACCATCAGATAAAGATTTAGAAAAATTAATTCAATTCTGTAAACAAGAAAAAGAAAAAGTTTATCAACAAATAGGACAAAGAGGAATTTTACTTCTACCCACTTCTGGAGATATTGCCCTTCCACACAATCAGACCTTACAAATAGATATGTCACCACTTGTTCCTAATATTTTTTCGTCTATGATTTTCACTAATGTGATGGATTTGCCTTCTATTACGATTCCTGCTTGGAAATATAGAGACCCAAAAACAGGTTTACCTACTTCTGTGATGCTCTGTTGTCTTCCAAATAGTGAAAATTTGCTTTTTGAGGCTGCATCAAAATTGGAAAAAGTTTTGAATTAAATTTTAATTTTCGCTCTAAAACAGAATAATTAATACAGTTTATCTAATGTTACAACTTTTCAGATATATAGCAAATTCTAAAATTTTAGTGGTATTGCTTCCTACAATTATATTTGTGGGTTTTTTTGTTTCTTTAAAATTTTTCTTTGTTCTTTTTTCTGACCGTCATCAGTTGAAAGTTTCTACACCTTCTGAAAAAATCGTTTCTACTATTCGTAATAATATTGGTAAGAACAAAGATTCTTCTAAAAATAAAATAGAAAAAGATTCAGTTTTGAAAGAAGATAAATTTTATGATAGCAAAGGAAGTTATAACAAACAAGCAACAAAAAAAGATACAACACTTAGAAATACAAATCAGTAATTTTTTATGGCACAAGAAATCGAAAGAAAATTCGTAGTAAATCATAACAAGTGGAAAAAAATTAAGAAACCAATAGGAAATCTTTACAGACAAGGTTATTTACTGACAGACCCAACTAAAACAATCCGAGTAAGACAAACAACAGAAAAAGCCTTTTTGACAATCAAAGGCTTATCTATTGGCGCAACACGTCCTGAATATGAATACGAAATTCCACTTAACGATGCAAAAGAATTACTAGAAAATTTTTCGATATCTGAATTATCAAAAATTAGGTATGAAATCTTGCACGAAAATAAAATTTGGGAAGTAGATGAATTTCTTGGAGATAATACAGGGCTTATAGTAGCAGAAATTGAATTAGAAAGTGAAGACGAAAAATTTAGCATTCCATCTTGGATTGATGTAGAGGTTACAGGAGATGATAAATATTACAATTCAAATTTGACTATTGAGCCTTATAAAAATTGGGGGGGCAAGAATTAAGTTACTTTTTTTAATAATGTACTCCATATTACTAGACATTTTTTAGAAAAACACAAATAGGTCAATCCAATAGGGCAGTACCGAAGGAATAACAAAATAATCTTTGATAAGCCATTGATTTTGCGAAAATCCTATAGATAATACTTTGGTCTAGTAATATGAATATACTCTTAACCTTCTTAATAATCCCCTTCAAAAAAGCCATTTTAAAGAAGATTAATATAAGATTTCTAAAAAAACGAGAAAAAAGAAAAAAAATTATTTTTTTTGCTACACCTTTGCAGCACTTTGAAAGTTCCTTGCGTAAGGACTTCGAAAGCGACTTAAAAAATAACTCATAACCCTGAGCGAACAATTAATTACTAATTTTTGGTGGAAGCCATAGAGCTAACAGATATTGAACTTCGCCTAATTGAAGGCTGCCGTAACAAACACGCAAAAAGTCAGGAAATGTTATATAAACATTTTTACGGCTATGCGATGTCGGTATCGCTACGTTATTGCAAAAGCAAAGACGAAGCAAGTGAGGTTTTGAATGACAGCTTTATGAAAGTATTTACAAAAGTAAATCAATACGATACCAAAAAGTCATTTAGAGGTTGGCTTCGACGAATAATCATCAATACAGCTATTGATTTTTATCGTAAAAATGAAAAACATACCAATCATTTAGATGTAGAATATGCTGATAGAGAAGAAGATTCGACAGGCGATGTAATAGACCAAATGAGTGCAGATGAAATTTATTCACTTGTACAATCTTTACCAGACGTTTATCGAATTACCTTTAACCTCTACGAAATTGAAGGCTATTCACACGAAGAAATTGGGGAACAAATGGGAATCCCAGCAGGAACTTCTCGTTCGAACCTGTCAAGAGCAAAACAAAAATTACGCTTACTAATAAAAGAGCATTTCGGAAAAAAGTATGAAGCATATATACGATAACCAAAGTAATGGTAATCACAAATCATCAGAGGAGCGTTTTACAGAACGGTTTAGAGAGGTGGCACAAAGTTATGAGCCAGTTTTTGAACCTGCTGATTGGTCGGCTATGCAATCAAAACTAGCCGTTCATAACGAAAAAGACCTTAAAAAAGTAATTTTCCGTCGTTTGGCAACTTTTGCAACTATGGGTGCAGCAGCTATGATTTTATTATTTGGAGGATCTCAATTTTTAAACAATTCAGCAAATACAATTTCAACTCAAAACTCAAATCAAGAAATTGCTTTTCAAAAAAAATCTATAAAAAATCAAAATTCAATTACTACTAAATCAAATTCTATTGATAAAATAATTACACAAAACGATTTAACAGAAAATTCAACTCAACAAGACACTAAAAATCTCACTAAAACAAAATCATATTCTGATTCAGAAAATAAAATAAATAGAGTAAAAGAAAACAATCAAAATAATCAAATTGCTCAAACTAATTCTAAAGTTAATTCTAAATTAAAAAATACAGTTTCTATAAGTACTAATTCTAACTCATCAACTAATCAATTAGCTATCAATTCTACTTTTGATTCAAATAAACCAGAACAATTAATAGAAACCTTTTTAAATAAAAGTAATAATACAGAAGAAGCAAAATCAACTAAAATGCTTAGTGTATTGCAACTAGAAAAAACTAATTTTGATTTGTTTGCAGACGTTAAACCAAAAGAAATAACGTTGCCAAAACTAGAAATTGATGAAACTATTCTCCCTTCTAATCAAAATGAAGAATTAATTAGAAAAAACCCAGTAGCAAGTGCTATCGGAAAATGGAGACTTGGAGCAACTCTTATGGCAATGACAAATTTGTATAAAAGCAATAACAAACAGCGTATGAATTATGCAAATGATTATGGTATAATGGCTGATTATCAAGTTGCTAAACGTTTTAATGTTTCGGCAGGTGCAGTTTATACACAAAAGCAAATCGATATTGAAGAGCCTTTATCTATCCCAACTATTGTAAATGGTTTTAATCCAAATACAAACGAAGATGCTTGGGTAAAGAAAAATAAAACTCAAATCAACTGGCAAGTACTAGATTTGCCTATACATTTGCGCTACAATGCTATTGAGACAGATAGAAATAAGTGGTTTGTATCAGCAGGTACTTCAAATTATTTCTTTTTAAAAGAAAATTATGAGTCGGATTATACCGTTTCCTATCAAGATATTTATGACCCACGCCTTACTCGTACACAAGAAGTAGTAAGACAAAGGGAAACACAATCAGCTATACAGCTTTTTGCAACCATTAATGTTTCTGCTGGACTTGAAACCTCCTTAGGAAAACATTTAACGCTACAAGTTGAACCGTATTGGAGATTCCCAGTACGCTCACTTGGTTCGGAAGGGGTATTTGTTCAGACAGGTGGATTACTTACACGCATTAATTTTGCACTGTAATTATCAACGTTACTGAATAAATATTATCATAAATTGGCAATCTTCTTTGAGGGTTGTCAATTTTTTTTGTGTTAATTTGTAATTGCTTTTAGATTTTACTAATCACAGTATTAATTGCCATTTACTGGTAACTGATAACTGTTTACTGATAACTGAAAAAATGAATTTATAAACTATTTGGTGCATTGTTTGGTTTATGCTTGTCTTTTTGTT